>CAZYCJ010000065.1:0-11809 GCA_964645495.1 uncultured Muribaculaceae bacterium | reverse complement strand
AGGATAATCTCCGGACATGCCGAAAGAAAGTTCATTGCATCCGGGCTGCACATTCGGGCTTTCCCCTATCCGGTCATGCAGGATCTGCTGCATGTCGAGAATACGCTGAAAATCAGCACGGATTACGGACACGTCATCAGTAAAGGATGCCATTCCCATGAGTCCGCATATACGGATGTTTTCGTACACCTTCTCCCCCGAAACAATATCTGTCAGTTCCTGTTCGGAAAGGCCTTGTTTGGTCTCTTCGCCTGATATGAAACATTCGAGAAGCACATTGATGACCTTTCCATTGACAGCGCCCCAATTGTCGATAGCCTCGAGAAGGTGAAGAGAATCAACAGACTGTACCAATGACACATAAGGCAGCACCATCTTCAGTTTGTTGGTCTGAAGATGACCGATGAAATGCCACTCTATATCGGCCATATAATCAGGCTCTCCCCTCTCGGCACGGATAGCCTCAAGCCTCTGAACCTTAGCCAATAGTTCCTGCGGACGACTCTCGGCAAAGACTCTCTGCCCAGCCTCATAAGCCTCCTCAATCGCCTCGAAAGGGTGGAATTTAGAAACTGCCACCAACCTCACGGTCGCCGGCAGTTCCCCATTCAATCTATTGATAACATCCTTTATCATTATCTGCGCCTCTGCTGTTTCTGCATCTGCTCCTGCATCTTCTGCGCCTCCTCAAGCCTCTGCTGCCACTTCGACTTCTTCTTAGGCTGATTAGCCTTAAGCATCATCTCCGCACGCACCTTATCCTCAGTCACTACGAACTTACGGATATACCAGGTCATACCCATGGTGATGATGTTCGAAAGAAGATAATAATAACTGAGCGCCGAAGAAAGATTGTTACAGATGAAGAACATCATGATAGGCATGAGCCACACACTCATGAACTTCATTCCCGCCATATTCGGATCATCCGACATCTGCCCCGAAGTCATCTTCGAATAGACGAACATCGTAGCCGCCATCAGGAGCGCGAAGAGCGACAAGTGGTCTCCAAGAAGAGGAATATTGAAGCCGAAATCCCAGATCGAATCATATGCACTCAGGTCGTCTGCCCAAAGGAACTTCTGCTGACGAAGTTCGATAGACGCAGGGAAGAAACGGAACATAGCGAAAAGGATAGGCATCTGGAGCAACATCGGGAGACATCCGCCCATAGGACTGATACCAGCCTTGTTGTACAGATCCATCATCGCCTGCTGCTTCTTCATCGCATCCTTCTCATTAGGATATTTCGCATTAAGTTTGTCGATCTCAGGCTTGATCACCTGCATCTTTGCACTCGACTTGTATGACTTGATGGTCAATGGAGAGATGAGAAGTTTGATGAGAAGGGTCATCAGAAGGATAACAAGTCCATAATTGCTGATGAACTTACCGAGGAAGTCAAAGCAAGGGATGATCACAAGCCTGCTGAACCACCCTACAAGCCATCCCCCGAGAGGGATGATCTTCTCATACTTCATGTCATATTCCTTCAGACCACGATAGTCGTTAGGACCGAAATAGAAGTCATAAGGAAGCACGATATTGCCAGAACCCGGCTGGAAATCCGAACGAAGGCTCGCCGAACATGCCATAAGGTTGTGAGAAGGGTCATCCTCCGCAAAATACTTCACTCCGAGATCTGCAGATGCGAACTCGGTGCCTGAAGTCATGATCGCTGAGAAGAACTGCTGCTGGAAGGCGAACCACTTCATCTTCGAACTGATACGCTCGTTTGCGTCTCTGCCTCGACCTATTTCCTCAGGCTTCTTGTCGCCGGAGAAATAATAGTCAAGTTTAGAATACTGTTTCTCGTTCTTGTAACCTTTCTCCAGACGAGGGATCACCACAGACCAGTCGATATCGAGCATTGATACGTTACGAGGGATCACATTCTCCATTCCAACGAATGAAAGTTCGTTGTGAACCATGTAACTTCCCTCTGCAAGAGTGTACTTCTGCTGGATATAGCCGCCCTGTGCGAACGGCAACTGCATCACGAGCACAGAATCACTATGTTCAGCCACCTGGAACACGAAATCCTTCGTATTGATGTTCTCTCCGGCGAACACGCTCACGCCATATCTGCTGTTGTCAGGCTTGATAAGGTAAAGATCTGTGCTGTCGTATGCCTTGTAGTCGTTGATCTTCACCGAATGGAACTGCGCACCTCTGGTGGTGAATTCGATCTCCACCTTGTCATTGGAAAGCATATATATCTGAGCATCAGCAAGTCTCGCCTCTGTCAGCATGCTGTCCTTATAGACAGGCATGGTCTTCACATTTACCGTTCGAGTCTTCTCGTCAACAATTCCTTCCGCCCTGTTCAAAGAGTCCATGGCCATCGCAACCATCTGTTCGACTCTTGCGATGGAGTCCAGCTGAGCCTGGATCTCCACCTGTTCATTGTATTGTTTCCTCTGATACCATGAGAATCCAAACAAGATCACACCTATCAGAATGAAACCGATAATACTGTTCTTATCCATTTATGCTTTTTATAGTTTATTCCTGTTCTTCTGCCTCGGCAAGAGTCCTGATCTGCTCTGCAAGAGCGTTAAGTTCAGCCTTAGCCTCGACAATCCTGTCCTGCATCTGCTTGATGAGCGGCTCTGAATTCTTTGACATAGAGAAGAATCCGATATTGTTCTCATATGTCACGATGTCCTGCTCGAGTTGGTTGTACTTCTGGATGAGACGGTCCTTCTCTGAAAGTTGAGGTCTTCCGCCACGGCTCCTGCGGGTACCTCGGCCTGAATTAGGGAACTTCTCCTGAAGGGCAGCCTTATAGGCCTGGGCGATATTGTCCTTCTCCTTGAACGGAACGAAGCCAATCTCCTGCCATCTCTTCTGGAAATCCTGCATTGCCGCAAAGTCAGAATCATCTCCCTTGAGTTCATAAGCCTTGATCTCCTCGATCAGGCGCTGCTTTGCCTTGAGGTTTCCGTAGAAGTCGTTCTCAGGCTTGGCGTTCTTGTCACGCTCAGCAAAGAACTCGTCACATGCTGCACGGAATCTCTTCCAGAGCTGCTCTGACTTCTTGCGAGGTACAGCACCGATCTCCTTCCACTGCTTCTGAAGGCTGATGAACTGGTCTGTGGCCTTCTTCCACTCCGTACTGTTCTTGAGAGCCTCGGCAGCCTCACAGAGAGCAATCTTCTTGTCAAGATTTGAATTGATGCTGTCTTTGTATTCGTTGTAAAATTCGCGCTTGCGTGCGTAGAACTTGTCGCATGCAGCACGGAAACGGTCGTAGATCTTCTGATTCTCCTTCTTCGAAGCGAATCCTATGGTCCTCCACTCCTTCTGAATATCCTCGATTTCCTTTGAGAATGCATTCCACTCGTTTGAGTTGGAAACCTCACGCGCGGCGATTTCCTCCACCTTTTCGCAAAGAACCGTCTTCTTTGCAAGGTTTTCCGCCTGCTGCTCCTTCATTCCCTCGAAGAAAGCCTGATATTTCTTGTTTATAACGGATGTTGCAGCCTTGAAACGGTCCCAGATCTGGTCGCGGAACTCCTTTGCCACAGGTCCGAACTCCTTCCACTGCTCGTGGAGTTTCTGGAGATCGCGGAACGCCTCGATGACGTTAGGATTCTCAGCAAGTCTCTCAGCGAGTTCGCAGAACTGCTCCTTCGCCTCAAGATTCTTCTTGAAATCAAGGTCACGAAGTTCGCGGTTGATCTTCACCATGTCATAGAACTGCTCGACATAGAGCTGGTAGGTCTCGTTGAGATTCCTGTAACTCTGTGCAGGAACCGGACCGATAGCCCTCCATCTGTTCTGAATCTCGCGGAACTTAGGGAAAGTCTCGTTCACATCCTCCTGTTTCTCAAGAAGTTCCTTGAGATCGGCGATCACGGCCTCCTTGAGGGCCTGGTTCTGCTCACGCTCCTTTTCGAGTTCGCGGTTGTACTCTGCACGCTCTTTCCTGTATCTGTTATAGATTTCCTTGAAGCCTCTCTCGATTTCGGCAAACGGATTCTCGCTTACGACATCTTCTGCAGGCACTTCCTGCGGAGTCTCATCCTCTGCCTCTCCGTTCACTTCCTGAACAGCAAGGCCGGCATCTGCCTTTTCCTTCTGCAGGCGTTTGTAGAAAGCGGACTTTATGGCCTCAGCCTCCTTGGACATCTTCATTCTATCCTCATTCTGCACAAGTTCCTCAAAAAGTCCGACAAGTTCAGCGAGGTTTTTTTCTGAGTAGTTGACAACCGGCGCAGCGGCCTCCTCGATAATGTTCTCAACACTCTCCGGTACATCTGATGTCATGTCAACATCAGGGATAATCACATCACTCATAATAATGGAGTTATTGGTTCATAGTTATTTTACAACCCGCAAATATACCATAAATTTTAGTAAAACTCACATCAAAATGCTATTTTTGCAGACGGAAAACACTTTTGAACTAAAATATCATGAGAATTGACATACTGACAGTCGTACCGGAACTCCTCGAAAGCCCTCTCAGCCACTCGATAGTGGGTCGTGCAATCAGCAAAGGATTGGTGGAAATCCATGTCCACAACCTGCGGAAATACGGCAAGGGGCCGCGCCAGCAGGTGGACGATTACAGTTACGGCGGAGACGCAGGAATGGTGCTGATGCTCGAGCCCGTATACAGAATGATCGAGGAACTCAAGGCGGAAAGAGACTACGACGAAGTCATCTACATGTCTCCTGACGGAGAAATCCTCAACCAGAACATATCCAACGAGCTGTCACTCAAGGAGAACATCATCATCCTCTGCGGACATTACAAAGGCATCGACCACCGTATACGCGAACACCTCATCACCAGAGAGATCTCGTGCGGAGACTATGTCCTGAGCGGAGGAGAACTCCCTGCTGCCATTCTGGCAGACTCCATCATCAGGCTCATCCCCGGAGCGATCAGCGACGAGACATCAGCCCTCAGCGACAGTTTTCAGGACGGCCTCGTGTCGCCGCCCATCTACACAAGGCCCGCCGAATTCAACGGATGGAAGGTTCCCGATGTGCTTTTGAGCGGAAATCCGAAACTGATCAGAGAATGGCAGGACGAGCAGGCCATAGAGCGGACAAGACTTCTGAGACCTCAGCTCCTCAAGTAATTCTTAACATATTTTTAAGACTTTTTATTTGCAAGTTACGTTTTTTTACATAAATTTGCAGTTGACATAACGATTTAATGTCAATCAGACGTTTCTAACCACTAATAATTAATCATCCCAAAAGGGAATACACTACACTACTAACTAACCGAAAAATCCCGCAGTGATGCGGGATTTTTTACACGATTATATTCAAGATCATGGAAGTAAACGAAAAATACTACGAAGCCTATGAGGCGAATCTCCTGAGGGAGTTGATGAAGATGTGTACAAGTCTCGGAATGCTGGACGGGGAACTTCCCGCATCTGAAGACATTGACGGAAAATGGAAGGAATGGGCTCCCGACTACATCGCGGAAGCCCTTCCGGAGGTTAACAGTTATCCTGAATTCGCCATAGCATGCGCAGGATATGCAGGCATGGCTGTAGCGCAGTGGTGGGACCAGGACTGGGGACGTCATCATGGCGCTGCATATGCGTCTCTTCACGGCCCGCGCGGATTTGACGACATGGACGAGCATATCGTTCAGAACATCCTGGGATACTCCCTTGACTCACCAGAGGCAAAGCAGATAATGAACATGCTCCTATGCTGCGCCCAGAAGGCCGTGACCTACATACAGCACGAGCATATCGAAGCGCAGACAGTCAAGGCGTTCCATATCTTCGCCCGCACAGTCAAGGTCATGTACCGCATAGGCGCTGCTATCCAGCTCCGCCGCCTCGGCTACAAGTTCCACAAAGTGGACCTCAACAGGACTCATTTGTCTTAGAAGCGGTAACTGATTCTCAGCATGAAATTGGCCGGGGCCTGCGGGAAGATGCCGGTCTCGGCATACCAGTCATCTTCCTGCTGGAAATATGCTCTCCACACCCATCCGTCTGCATAATACATGTTGTTGAACATATTATGCACATGGAACGACACACTTATCTTGTCATCCTGAGCGCCCCATTTGTCATCCTGAGCGCCAGCGAAGGATCTCTTCCGCAACGGAAACTCATACCCTACCGACATATCCGCAACGAAGTATGCAGGGATGGAACGGTCGTCTGAAGAAGTATTGTCATAATACTGCTTCCCGACATATTTTCCGTTCAAGGACAGATACGCGGACTTCAAAGACTTCGTCGAACGGACAAAAGGATGCAGAGTGACTGAAGCCATTCCCACCACCGACGGAGACATAAGGATGTCGGTAGTTTCAAAGAAAAGTTCCTTCTGGCCCAGATAGTTCCAGTCATTCATATTGTCATACATTTCATAGTACGCAGTATAGTTCCGTATCTTATTGACTGACAGGGTGAGATTCGCACCAGCCTCAAGCCAGTCCACCGGCTTCCACGAAGCGGCAAGTTCGACTCCCCTCCTCCAACTCCGAGGCACATTCTCCTTTATTGCATACCCCGTATCGGTAAGGCGTCCCGTCTCGATCAGCATATCCTTGTATTCCATCATATACAGGTTTGCAGACAAGGCGAGCCTCTCTGTGGAATATTCGTACCCAAGTTCCACATCCAGCATCTTCTCCGGCCTGATATCGACTCCACGGCCCTCTACACCGGCTTCAGCGGCCATATTAGCATCCAGAATAAGTTCCTTTATATCACTACGCCCGGGCTCTCTATGTCCCAGTGCGGCAGACAGATACGCACGTGAAGACGGGCTCCATCGGAAAGAAAGCCCCGCACGAGGATTGAAGAACTGCCAGTTGTCACTATGATCGAGAAGGACGCCGTCATCCTCAGGCCCCGACATATCAAGCCATACACCCCTGTACTGAAGGTCAGCGTATGCGGTCAGCCACTTCGTCGCACGAACTTCACCACGGACAAAGGCACTCGCTTCATGCTTGAGACCATTATTCAGATACCACTCATGTGAACCGTAATCGAAATCTTCTCCGAGGACATTGCTCCAAAGCACGGAACCGATATGGTCTCCGTCATAACGCGAAAGACTCGCTCCCGCTGTAAGATTCAGAATGTCAGACGAATAACGAATATCGGAATTCAGCACTAAATAATCATTCGCCATAGCCTCGCGCGTGATGAAATCCCCCTTAGTGAATTCAACTCCGTCAATAAGAGGATTCTCCATCATATATTTAGAGAACTTCCTGTCCGCCTTGTAATTCTCGTAATATCCGTCGCCACGCGTGTAATTGAAGGTCGTGCTCCATGTCAGCCGTTCGTCGAACGAACGGGTATAATTCAATTGAAGATGGTGCTGACGATAATTATCCGTCTCGTTGTCATAATAACGGACATTGCCGAATTCGTCGTAATACTCTCCCGCAGGATTATACCTTCGGTCGACCTCATACATGGACGGCTCGATTCCGTTCCATGTGATCCCCGTCTTCTGGTCACCCATCAACCAGGTGAGACGAAGGGAGTTACGCTCATTCATCCATCCGAGGACAGCCATTGCAGACTGCACATCCGCGAAGGCGTTACGGATATATCCGTCGGTCGTGCTGCGCGTGTAGGCGGCATTGAAATAAAGTCCTGACTTCGTCAGACCGGTACCTGCCGCCGCTGTAGTCATGAAAGTACCATACGAACCCATGCTCAGATCGACGGTGGCGAACGGATCCGCACCCACCGAAGCCGTACTCATATTGATGCTCGCCCCGAAGGCTCCTGCTCCGTTTGCGGAAGTACCGAGACCGCGCTGGACCTGAACGCTCGAAATCATGCTCGAAAGTGCGGGAATATTGACCCAGAAGACCTCCTGCGACTCAGCATCGTTGAGAGTGACGCCGTTTAGAGTCACATTTATCTGTGATCCCTTGGAGCCGCGGACAGTCATCTTCGAATATCCGAGCCCCGTACCGCCCTCATTCACAGAGACCACCGAAGGCTGGAGCGAAAGATTCATCGGGAGAGAATTGAGAGGATTGGAGCGTCCGAGAGCCTCCTTCCCCACCATAGTGAATGTCACAGGAGTATCCTTTCCTGCTCTTGATGTAGAAACGACGACACTGTCCAGTTTCTCGACCTTTTCTTCGGCCGCTTCCTTCTCCACACCTTGTGCGGAAAAGGGGATCAGCGCAGAGAGCGCTGCAAAAAACAAAAAACCTCGCATAATGTAAACACATTTATGCAAGGGGTGTATGCTTGCGCACACATGAGATTCTGCTTCCCTACGCCGGCATTATCCGGATCAGGTTGATGGGTATGATCTCAGCCTCGGTCGCCCGAAGCACCCCTGCAATAGCAATTTATTTTTCTACAAGTCTGACTTCGTATAGACGAGGCCAGTTCTTGCCGGTGAGATAGATCTTCTTCGAGTCGGGATCATAGGCGATTCCGTTCAGGACATCCGTCGTCGCCGAACGCAGATGCTTCGGCAGCAGTCCTGAACAATCGATTATGCCCTCCACCTTTCCGTCCTTAGGATCGATTATCACTATCTCGTCGGAAGTATAGACATTAGCCCATACCTTACCATTGATATATTCCAATTCGTTCAGCCAACGCACGGGACGTCCCTCATATGTGACGAGCTGCTTGCGGTCCGGCGCGAACTTGTCATCCATGAAATAGAGATTTGCCGAACCGTCGGAAGCGATCAGACGCTTGCCGTCGGTAGTTATTCCCCATCCCTCGCGCGGATATTTCCATGAAGACTTGTATTCCAGAGTCTTTGCATCATATATGAATGCAATACGGCTTTCCCATGTCAGGATATAGAGATTGTCCCCCATGACAACTGACCCTTCCACAAAATACTGCTTGTCGAAATTGAGCCTTTCCAAAGCCTTTCCGGTCTCCAGGTCGACCTTCCTGAAAGTGGACTTTCCGTGTACACCCGTGCTCTCATACATCTGTCCCTCATGGAAGAAAAGCCCCTGCGTATATGACTCAGTATCATGAGGATACTCGGCAACAACATCAAGCCTGTACTCCTTCACCTTCGCATCAGAGCAGGAAAGGAGCATGAATGACATCATCAATATCGTTACGAGTTCTCTCATCATAATGTTAGTTAATGAGGCACAAAAGTAAGTAAAAAAAACTATTTGCAAAAATTTCATTAACTTTGCAGATTGAATCGACTGCAAGAAATGAACACATACAACATCATCCTGATCAGCATGGCCGTGATGGCTGTCATCGTATTTGTCGCCCTGTTCTACTTCAAGGCGGGATACGGCTATCTCTCCACATCAAACTGGGGGCCGAAAATCAGCAACAAGACGGCATGGGTGCTGATGGAAGCCCCGGCCTTTCTTTTCCTCCTGTACTACACCATCCGGTTCGCCATATCAGGAGCTGACACGGGCAATTCAAATATAGTCCTCTACATCATGGCAGGCCTGTACCTCCTCCACTATTTCCAGAGGTCGTTCATCTTCCCGCTGATGATGCGTGGAAAAAGCACGATGCCAATAGCCATCATGCTTATGGGCTTGACATTCAACACCTTGAACGCATACCTCATCGGAGGATGGCTCTATAGGGAAGCACCCGCAGGCATGTACACGACAGAATGGCTCTGCAGTCCTCAATTCATCATCGGACTCATCGTATTCATAGCCGGAATGGCCATCAATCTCCATTCCGACCATGTCATACGCCACCTCCGCAAGCCCGGAGACACAAAACATTACATTCCCCGCAAGGGACTATACAGATACGTGACCTCAGCCAACTATTTCGGCGAACTCACCGAATGGATCGGCTACGCCATCCTCACATGGTCACCTGCAGGACTGCTCTTTGCCGTATGGACATTTGCCAATCTCGGTCCGCGCGCCAAATCGCTGACGGAGAAATACGAAGATGAGTTCGGCGAAGAATACACAAAACTGAACAAGAAACATTTGATACCGTTTATCTGGTAATGAGCGAATTATTCACACCATACACGATCGGTCCGATCGAACTCAGAAACCGCACCATCAGGTCTGCGGCTTTCGAGGCCATGTGTCCCGGCCAGAGGCCTTCCAAGGAACTGTTCGACTACCACACTGCGGTAGCACGCGGTGGCATCGGCATGACTACAGTCGCATATGCGGCCGTCTGCCGCAGCGGTCTGTCCTTCGAGAACCAGCTCTGGATGCGCGAAGAGATCGTGCCCGAACTGAAGAAACTGACCGACGCCATCCACGCAGAAGGCGCAAAGGCATCCATCCAGTTGGGACATTGCGGAAACATGTCTCACAGAAGCATCTGCGGATGCATGCCGTATGGAGCAAGCAGAGGCTTCAATCTCTACTCCCCTACCTTCGTCCAGAAGATGAACATGGAGCAGATCAACGAGGTCGCTGACGCCTACGGAAAGGCAGTCGAACTGGCCATAAAGGCAGGTTTCGATGCCATCGAGGTACATGCAGGACACGGCTACCTCATCTCCCAGTTCCTATCGCCCTACACCAACAAGCGCAGGGACGAATTCGGAGGAAGCCTTGAAAACCGCATGAGATTCATGCGCATGTGCATTGAAAAGGTAGTGAAGGCAGGAAAAGGCAAGGTGGCCCTGTTTGCTAAACTCAACACACGCGACGGATTCAAAGGCGGTCAGGAGACTGACGAACTCATCGAGGTGGCAAAGGTCCTCAGGGACATGGGCATGGAGTCCATTGTCCTTTCAGGCGGATTCGTAAGCAGGCATCCTCAATATGTGATGCGCGGACAGTTTCCTGTCAAGACCATCGTACACTACTTCCCATGGAGCAAATGGTGGCTCAAACTCGGGGTATCGCTTGCGGGCAAGATCGTTGCGCCGACCGTTCCTTTCAAGAAACTCTTCTTCATGGAAGATGCCCTGAAGTTCCGCGAGGCAATGCCTGACTTCCCGTTTGTATATGTGGGAGGAGTGGTAGACAGAAAGAGCGCTGACGAGGCCGTTGAAAAGGGCTTCCCCATGATCCAGATGGGCCGTGCAGTACTGGAGGATACCGACTTCGTGAACAAGATGATGGCAGATGAGAACCACTGCAGCGGATGTACGCACAGCAACTTCTGCATAGGCAGGATGTATTCTAAATCAATGCAGTGCCACAAGCATTGCGAAGACATAACTCCTGCACTCCGCAAGGAAGTGGAGCGCATGGACCGTGAAAACGACAAGATAGAGCGTAGACTCGGATACAAATAAATCAGGTGGGATGACCTGTCGCTGATTTGAGTTTGGAGGATACTGATTCCTCTGAGCGAAGATCAGAGGAAAGTCCGGACAGGAAAGGGCGCCCCGCTGTGGAAAGCACAGATGGGAGTAATCTTATGGATGCCGTAACAGAGAACAGACCGCCCGCAAGGGTAAGGGTGAAACCGTGAGGCAAGAGCTCACGACGCCGTGTGGCGACATACGACGGTGACGGCACCGGGGCCTGCAAGACCAAATATACTGGAGCGCCCGCAAGGGCAAAAGGGCTGCCCGCTCTTTTCCAGGGGGTAGGTTGCGAAGATAAATGACAGGATAAAACAGAAACCGGCTTACGGTCTCGCCTGAAATACAAAGGCTGGCAAGTGCCAGCCTTTTTCCATATTCCTCCAGCCCCCTTCCGCGACAAGCATCGAACTCCTCCGTCATGACCGGCTCTTCTTACGTCATGGCCGACCTGATCGGACATCCGTCATCCCCGGCTCCGACCGGGGATCTCCCGCCGATATGCTGAAACTGGACAACCGCAATTTTCTAAAGTGTTGATTCTTATCGGTTTGAACGGATAGTGCAACGCACTTTATGATGCGAAAGCGAC
>CAZYCJ010000064.1:0-11916 GCA_964645495.1 uncultured Muribaculaceae bacterium | reverse complement strand
ATTGGTCTTCATACGGCAGTCAGGAAAAGGTCTGTAGACACCTTCAGACTGATATCCGGCACCTTCGTAGACTCCAACCATGGACTCCATTGAAACACCCTCACGGAACCGAGGCCAGATATCTCCTTCTACAGGAGCAGTAGGAATGCCTATGACCTTCGGAAGCATGTCATTCCACTTCGACTCGAAGTCAAAAAGAGTGCTGATATTCTGTTCCCAAGGCTCGCAATCCGGATAATAATACTCCACGAACTGGTCGTCATAATAATACTCGTCGGCAAGACCTCCGAAACTGTGGCCGAATTCATGCACCACGACAGGCTTGAATGAAGGATGTCCTGCCGTGGTCAATGTATATGAATTGAAGATGCCGCCTCCGCCGTAAGTATCAGTATTGGCGAGGATTATGATATGCTCATATGGTACACCGCAAAGCCTGTCATGCATCTGACGCAGCCTCAAGGTGGTCAGATAACGGTCCATATAGAAAGTATTGAAATGGGCACCCAGAGCGGTCTTCTTCCACACCCCTTCTCCAGGAACGCTGACTCCGCTTTCTTCAGAAGGCAAGGCTATCGCTACGTAGTTGAACCTGTCCTTATAGGTATTGAAAGGTTCATGTCCGAGAAGTGCATCCAAAGCGGTCTGAGCATCTTTGTAGAACTTGTCTGTCTCATCAGCAGTATATCCTTCAGCCACGATGGCCACATCAATGCACTCTTCCACAAACCCGCTCTTCAACAGATATTTATGAGGCGCCGGTTCGGGATTCAGACGGCGGATAAGTATGTCTGACGGATCCACGACATGAGACAATGAGGCAGATACGCCTCCTCTGAAATCATAGAGTTCTACCTTCACTACAGCCTTTGAAGAAGGCATCGGAAGGAGAAATACATTTTCAAACGACTTGCGTACCCTTGTTGCCTCCTCTGTAGTCTGCCATTCCTGAAAGAGGGTCGAAAAACTCTGCACATAAAGAGTCTCGCCTGTCTGCGCATCCTTCATGGACACCTGGCCGTTTCCTCGGAGAGGAGCCTTGTCAAGGTTCACCCGTCTGCCGGCCCATCCGTCAAAGCATGACATCTCGTCCAAAGATATCTCCTGAGCCTTGTCCGTACCCGAAAAAACATAATCAACCCTCAAGGTCTTGTCCTGAGCGCCTGCCACCAGGGACAGCAACACAAAAAACGACGCAAAAATGTATTTCATAACTCATCATTTATATCTTGATTGCGCAGTTGATGCCGTCAAGTGCGGAAGAAACGATGCCGCCGGCATATCCTGCACCTTCTCCGCACGGATAAAGCCCGCTTACCTGAACATGTTCCAGGGTCTCGGGATCACGAGGGATGCGTACAGGAGAAGAAGTACGGGACTCTACTCCGAGAAGCAGGGCATCATTGGTATAATAGCCGTGCATCTTCTTGTTTCCGATCTCCGGGAAAGCATATTTCAGTCTCAGGGACACATGTTCAGGAAGAAGCTCATGCAAAGGAGCATTCACAGCGCCCGGATGGTAGGAAGTCTGCGGCAATCCGTTTGACGGGATCCGGCGGCAGAAGTCCATCATCCTCTGGGCAGGAGCCTTCAGCGAACCTGTATATTCGAACATCTTTCTCTCGACATCTTTCTGGAACTGAAGCAATGCCAAAGGGCCATGCTGGGCATATTCGGGGAAGTCTTCCGGTTCGATCTGCACCACAACCCCTGCATTGGCCCACTTGGAATTCCTCCGGGAATTGGACATTCCATTCATGACAAGTTCTCCCGGAGCGGTCGCGGCAGGCACAAGGATTCCGCCAGGACACATACAGAAGGAGAACACTCCCCTGCCCTCTATCTGGGTGACGAAAGAATATTCGGCTGTCGGCATATATGGCTGATACTTGCCATGATACCGGATCTTGTTGATCAGCGACTGAGGATGCTCCACGCGCACTCCGAGAGCAAAACCCTTGGCCTGGATCTCCCATCCCTTGCGGTCGAACATCTCATAGATGTCGCGGGCAGAATGGCCTGTGGCAAGAATGACCTTGCGGGATGTGTAGAGGGTCGGAGATCCCTCGACTACGCTCGGGATGACAGAAGAGGAACCGGGAATGACGGTAATATCGAAAGAGCCGTCGCCTTTTTTCACGATGTCGGTGACTCGCGAATCGAAATGATATTCTCCGCCATGTTCGATGATGCATTTGCGGATATTCTCCACCACGAGCGGCAACTTGTCACTGCCGATATGCGGGTGAGCGTCTATAAGTATGGAAGGATCAGCCCCGAAACAGACCAGTTGATGAAGAACCTCGCGGATATCTCCCCTCTTTGACGACCTGGTATAAAGTTTTCCGTCTGAGAAAGTACCGGCACCTCCTTCGCCGAAGCAGTAGTTGGAGTCAGGATTGACATTGCCTTCCTTAGACAAAGTCGCCATATCGAACTTACGCGCGTGCACATCCTTTCCTCTTTCCAGGATTACCGGCTTGAATCCGCGCATCAGGAGTTTCAATGCGGCGAACATTCCGGCCGGACCTGCACCGATGATGATGACCGGCTCTGCATCTGAAACATCCTTGTATTCGTCAAGGACAAATTCCGGCATCGCTTCGTCAGGCTTGCATACCTCTATGCGGTAACGGTAAAGGATGTCGTTACGCGCATCTATGGAGCGGCGGAGAATGCGATATTTTATCTGACCCTTCGCCTTCGGGGACATGCCCAAGGCCTTTATCGCGGCATTACGGATCTCATCTGCCGAAAGTTCCTTGCCCAGTTTACAGGTTACTTCTATTTCTTTCATTTTTACTGCAAATTTTAAAATTCGGCTAAGCGGCTCACGGGGGCTACGTCGAGGGAAGTGCGCTCTCCGTTCAGATAATGGAACCAGCCTGCAATCGCGATCATCGCGGCATTGTCGGTCGTGAACTTGAATTCAGGCAGGAAGACTGTCCAGCCGCGCTTCTTCCCCTCCTCAAGCATTCTCGCACGCAGTCCGCTGTTGGCCGAAACACCTCCTCCGATGGTGATCTGCCTTATCCCCGTCTGCTTGGCGGCCTTTATAAGTTTGTCTAAAAGTATGTCGATCAAGGCCTTCTGGAAACTCGCACATAGATCCGCCTTGTTCTTTTCCATGAATTCAGGATCCAAGGCCATCTGGTCACGGACGAAATAAAGAAGCGAGGTCTTGATGCCGCTGAAACTGTAGTCGAGACCAGGGATATGCGGCTTCGAGAACTTGAAACGCAACGGATCTCCTTCCTTAGCGAGTCTGTCCACGATGGGTCCTCCCGGATAGCCGAGTCCCATCATCTTCGAACATTTGTCAAATGCCTCGCCTACAGCATCATCGATGGTCTGGCCCAGAATTTCATATTCAAGAGGACTGTCCACCCTCACGATCTGGGAATTGCCGCCCGAAACGAGCAGGCAGAGATACGGGAATTCCGGCTGAGGGTTGTCCGAGCCTTCCTGCTTGATGAAGTTGGCAAGGATATGTCCCTGAAGGTGATTCACCTCCACCAGAGGCTTGCCGAGAGATATGGAAAGTCCTTTTGCGAACGATGTGCCGACAAGGAGGGATCCGAGAAGTCCCGGGCCTCTTGTAAACGCTATCGCTGTAATATCCTCCGGCTTGACACCGGCACGTGTAATCGCCTCACTCACAACAGGGACGATATTCACCTGATGTGCTCTGGACGCAAGTTCCGGGATCACCCCTCCATATGCCTTATGTACATCCTGACTGGCAAGGACATTGGAGAGAAGCCAGCCATCCCTGATTACGGCAGCGGATGTATCGTCGCACGATGATTCGATTCCTAAGATTATATCAGCCATAAAGTTATGTTTTTCTGATTTGTCAGGCACGTGATATGCATCTATGCCGACTGCAAAAATACGGATTTTATCCGATATTTTTATTATTTTTGCAGGTTGACAGATTATAAAGAACAACAGCCATCAAAAGAGTCATAAAAATAGCCTGGAAGGTCATCGTGGCCATGGCAACCTTTCTGTTTGCGGCAGCGCTGGTAATACAGTTGCCGCAGGTTCAGACATTCGTAACCGGCAAGGTGACAAAGATGCTGTCTGACAGGCTTGACGGAGAGATTGTATTTGAGAAGATGCATCTGAAGCCGTTCACGACTCTCGTAGTGAAGAATGTCGCCATATTAGACAAGAACCCTGTCACGGATCCGCTTGACAGCACCGGCATTCAGACAGACACCCTGTTCAGGGCCGAATACATCATTGCAAGATTTACCTGGGACGGCCTCATCCGCCATCAGGGCATCCACATCGACAATGCCTACGTGGCCAACGCTCAGATGACCCTCGTACTTGAGGACCAGGAAGATACAGGAGACGGCGATGTTAGCACAAACAACCTTTCCAGAATATTCCGACTGAAAAAGCCTGAAACTCCTAAGAAAAGCGACAAGGAGATATTCAAGATCCGCAAGGTGGAAATCCGCGACATGGGCTTTGCCATGAAGAGTTACATGTCGGACAGGACGACATATAGCGGAGGCATAGACTGGAACGACCTCGACATAAGGAACATAAACCTTGAAACAAGGGACATGCAGTTCAAGGCGGGCATCATGTCAGGAGAGGTAGAGAGTCTCTCATTTCATGAAAAGAGTGGATATCAGGTGAAGGACATCACCGGAAGTGCACGTGTGGGACGAGGAAAGGCCATCGTTGAAGACCTGCACATAGACGACCTTTGGTCAGATGTCCATCTGGATCTTTTCATGATGAGTTATGAGAATGTGCTCGCATTCCGGAACTTCATCGAAGAAGTAAAACTGGACGGAGAGATATCACCAAGCATCCTGGACTTCCGGACCATCTCATACTTTGCACCTGAACTCAAGGGAAACGCCTTGAACATTTATGTTGCAGGCAAAATGTCAGGCCCTGTCAATAACTTCACATTCAGCGATATATGGGTAAAATCCACGGCAGGAGGATTCGAAGGAAGAGCTGACGGCAGAATGAGCGGCCTTCCTGAGATCAGCAGGACGAGCCTTGACGCCGTTCTGAAAGATTTCAGATTCACAAGCGAAGGTCTTGGAAAGTTCGTGACGGAATGGATGATGGACCATGGAAGCCTCGACCTGAGCAGGTTTGCCCAAGGGGTGACTTTCTCCCTCGATGCCAAGGTATCCGGACTTCTCAACCACCTCAATGTCTCCGCTGGCATCGATTCACCGTCTGGCGGTCTTGAAGCGGATGTGAGACTTGACGATATCGTGATACCGAAAGAGAAGATAGGCATATCCGGAAACGTAAGGACTTCAGGACTCGACCTCGGCGACATTCTCGGAAACAGAATGCTCGGCCCCGTCGACCTCAGAACGGCAATCGATGCAGGTATCGGCTTAGGGGAAATCCCTTCTTCTATAAAGATAGACACACTGATCATCAGCAGACTTAACGCTAACGGATACGACTACTCTAACCTCTTTGCCGTAGGAAAACTGGAAAACAATGCATTCGACGGAAGAATCGTCAGCAACGACCCTAACCTCAACTTCATCCTGCAGGGAACTTTCGCCCTGTCGGCAAAGACCAACAACGCCAGATACAAGTTCTTCACCAATCTCGGTCATGCTGACCTCCAGGCCCTTAACATTGACAAGAGGGGCATATCCAGGGTTCATCTTAAAGCCAGTGCAGATTTCACCAAGACCGGAAAGGGCGACCTCAGAGGTAAGATCGACATAGGAGGCCTTACCCTTGAAAACAACATGGGCAGGCATGACATCGGAGACATCAGTCTTACTTCATACAGTACGGACAAGAACTATGTCATAAGGCTAGATTCAGGATTTATCCACGGAAAATATACCGGCACGGCACCTGTCACGACATTCGTATCCGACCTCAGGGACATCACCTTGAAGCAGGATCTTCCGGCCCTGCTTCCGGACTCGAGCTACATCTGGAACAACAACAGTTACGACCTCTCCTTAAGATGCAGCAACTCCATGGACATCCTGAGTTTCATCATGCCGGGACTTTATGTGGATGAAGGAACATCCCTGAACGCCTCCCTTGCAAAAGACGGTACCTTCCAGGCAGAACTGAATTCAAACCGGGTTGCCTTCAAGCGCAATTATCTGAAAGATGTCAACCTGATCATGAGCAATAGGGACAGCTGTCTCAACGGCTCGCTGACATGCAAGGAAATAAGAGCGGCATCAGCCACTCTCAAGAACAACAATCTCGACCTCCGCGGATCTGACAACCATATTGGCATAAAATACACATATGACAATTCCGGAGAACTGGTAAACAAGGGAGAATTCGTCCTGCATGCCGGTCTGGAACGCGGCATAGAAGGTCTCGGAATTGAAATGGAGGTGCTTCCGTCCGCCTTGTATCTCAACTCCAAGGAATGGAATTTCCTTCCTTCAGCACTTAGGGTTAAAGGTGGTAGTCTGGATGTGGAGTCGTTCGAAGTCGTATCAGGAGAAGAAAGGATAAGCATTGCTGGAAAGACATCCAAAGAACAGACGGACACCATCACTCTTAGTCTGGACAGATTCGACATTTCAGCAATCAATCCGATGCTGCCATCAGACTTCGATATCAGAGGAGCGGCAAGCGGACAGGTACAGATAATCTCGCCGATGTCATCCAAAGGCATTCTGGCAGACATGATATGCGATTCCACATACGTTGCCGGCACTCCTCTTGGAGTCCTGACATTAGGCAGCATCTGGAATGAGGAGGACAAGAACTTCGGTTTGTTCGTCAGAAACGATATCGACGGCAGAAGTACTCTTGATGCATCCGGCACACTGACTCCGAAAGGAAGCATTCTTGACATCGACGCAAGACTGTACAAGATGAGGATAGACTATTTCCAGCCGTTCCTCACTGATGTATTCAGCGAGATGAAGGGAGAGGCATCGGGAATGTTCAATATAAAAGGCCCTGTAGACATGCTCAAGATCAGCAGCAGGGACGCCGTGATTGAGAATGCGATGCTGAAGATAGATTATACCGACGTCCCTTATTTCGCTGACGGAAAATTCCATGTCAACGAAAAGGGAGTATTCTTTGACGACATCAGCATCAAAGACAGATACCGAGGTACAGGAAATGTCACAGGAAGCATAAACTGGAACCATTTCCGCAACATCGGTTTCGACACTCACATAAAGGTGAATGAAATCGAAGGTATCAGCATGGCGGAAGACAAGGGGCTTGGATTCTATGGCAAGGTCTCTGCTACCGGCAATGTAGCCATCACAGGCCCTGTGAACTCGCTTCTTCTCACTGTAGATGCAGTGACGGCAGGAAGAGGAGAACTGCATATACCGCTCACCTCAACATCCACGGCCGGCAAGGCAACCAATCTTCTAAGGTTCAAGGAGAAGAAAAGCACTGTCCGGATAGATCCGTATGAGCAGATGATGCTCCGCATGGAACAGAAAGAGAAGTCTGAGAGCGATTTTGCAGTCAGATTGAGGGTGAATGCACATCCGGAAGTCGTCGGTTACATCGAGATCGACAAGGCCTCAGGCAATGTCCTCACAGGCTACGGCAACGGACTCATCGATCTGGAGGCAAGCATGGACAAGTTCAGCATAAACGGAGACTATACCCTCACAGGAGGAAATTACAAATTCGTGGCGATGGGACTTGTCAGCAGGGATTTCCAGATCCAGAACGGAAGTTCGATACGATTCAACGGTGACATTATGGAAAGTACACTGGACATTGATGCCATATACCGCACGAAGGCCTCACTGACGACTCTTCTTTCAGATGTGTCATCGGTATCCAATAAAAGAACGGTGGACTGTACAATAGGTATTTCCGAGAAACTCAGCAACCCTCGTCTGTCATTCGGTATAGAAATACCTGACCTAAGCCCGATGTATAAATCGAGGGTCGAGAGTGCCCTCAGTACGGAAGACAAGGTGCAGAAGCAGTTCCTC
This sequence comes from uncultured Muribaculaceae bacterium, assembly GCA_964645495.1. Taxonomy (GTDB): domain Bacteria; phylum Bacteroidota; class Bacteroidia; order Bacteroidales; family UBA932; genus Cryptobacteroides. The sequence continues at coordinate 3,961 of CAZYCJ010000064.1, read as the reverse complement.
TCACTTATCGTATCGAACAACTTCCTTCCTGACGAACAGTCAGGAATCGTGAACAACTCATCCGTCCTATATTCAAATGTGACAGAAATGTTCGCCAATCAGTTGAACAACATATTCCAGAAACTGGACATTCCTCTCGACCTTGGTCTGAACTATCAGCCTAACGAACAAGGAAACGACCTGTTCGACGTGGCCGTTTCGACACAACTTTTCAACAACAGGGTCGTCGTGAACGGAAATATCGGCAACAGGCAATACAACACCGGAACATCTCAGAACGGTGTCGTGGGAGACCTGGACATAGAGATAAAGATAGACCGTTCAGGATCATTCAGACTAAACCTTTTCTCACATTCTGCAGACCAGTTCTCGAACTATCTCAACAATTCTCAGAGAAACGGAGTCGGTATCATGTACCAGACCGAGTTCAACAATTTCGGAAAATTTCTGAAAACCATCTTCATGAGAAAGTCCAAGAGACAGGCTGCCAGAATCCGGGAAGAGCAGGCCATGATCGAGGGTGGCAAAACGGAACTCAACATAGAAAGACCTGTTGAAAATACAACAGATAAAGAAAATGACAGAAATTAAAGGAAAACTACATCTGATTCCGTCGCCTCTCGGAGACAATGATCCTGCGGAGGTGATTCCGGGCCCTGTTCTCGTTTCACTGGCCGGATTCAGGACCTTCGTGGTGGAAGAAATACGAACGGCGCGCAGATACCTCTCACGCGCAGGGCTGAAAGGCCAGATAGAAGGCCTTGAATTCTACGAACTCAATGAGCACACGGATCAGGCTACTGTTGAAAGTTATCTGAGGCTGTTCGACAACGGAAACGATGTGGCACTGATCTCCGAGGCGGGACTCCCTGCAGTTGCGGATCCCGGGGCACAACTCGTGGCTCTGGCACACAGACATGGCATCGAGGTAGTCCCTGCCGTGGGGCCGTCTTCACTCATGCTTGCCTTGATGGCTTCGGGCCTGAACGGTCAGTCATTCGCCTTCTGCGGATATATTCCTGCCAAGAGCGACGAACGCAGAAGCCGTCTGAAGACTTTGGAGAAGGTATCCGGTCAGTTGAGACAGACCCAGATCATCATCGAGACCCCTTATCGCAATGAAGCCCTGTTTGCGGACATCCTTGCTGTATGCAGTCCGTCTGTGCGTGTATGTGTCGCAGCAAACATCACGATGCCTGACGCATACATCAAGACAAAGACCGTGTCTGAATGGAAGAAGGAAGGACTTGTGATAGGCAAAAGGCCTTGTGTATTTTTAATTTTGTCATGATGGAGAAGATCGGAGTTATTGAACTTGAAGGAATGGAGTTCAAGGCATATCATGGTTGTCTTGAGCAGGAAAAAGTGCGTGGAAATTCATTTGTGGTGGATTTCCGCGGCGAAATGGATCTGTATGCCGCGGCTGAGAGCGATGCTCTTGGTGACACCGTGAATTATGCGGATATATATGATATTGTGGCGGAGGAGATGTCCGTTCCGTCCGAATTGCTTGAAAATGTGGCAGGCAGGATTGTCAAGGCCATAGAGATACGTTTTCCTGAAATTCTGAGATTTTCAGTAAGGGTTTCGAAGAAGAAGCCTCCGGTGGATGGTATGACCCAGTGGTCAAGAGTGACTTTATTTCATAAATAATAAGCAAATGGGAAAAAGAATAGCGTTCATCACGTTGGGATGTAAGTTGAATTATGCCGAGACGTCCACATACGAACGGAAACTGTTGAAAGAGGGATTCGAGGCTGTGCCTTGGAGCAAGGGTGCTGACGTATTCCTTGTGAATACATGTACAGTTACGGAACATTCCGACAAGAAGAGCCGCAACATCATCAGGAAACTGCATAGGCAGAATCCGGATGCGATGATATTTGTCACAGGATGCTATGCGCAGTTGAAGAGAGCCGAGATAGAGGCTATCGAAGGGGTGAAGAAGGTCTTTGGAGCAGAGGAAAAGAGCCTTGTGGTTCCTTTCATTACGGATGCTGTCCGTAATTCGGAGTGCTGCGGAAGAGACCTTGGAACATTCTTTCCTGCATATTCGAGCGGTGAGAGGACGCGTTCATTCCTGAAGGTCCAGGACGGATGCGATTACAAATGTGCCTATTGCACGGTCCCGTATGCCCGTGGAGAGAGCAGGAATATCCCTATTGACGAGATCATTCCCCAGGCGGAGGCGATTGCAGCAGAGGGGATCAGGGAGATCGTGCTGACAGGAGTGAATACGGGAGATTTCGGAAGGAGTACAGGAGAGAATTTCTTTGACCTGATCAAGCGTCTGAACGATGTGGAGGGCATCGAGAGATATCGCATTTCGTCGATAGAGCCGAACCTGCTGACCGAGGAGATGGTGGACTGGATCACATCCGGGACAAAGTTCCTTCCCCACTACCATATTCCGCTACAGTCGGGATGTGACACGATCCTGAAGGAAATGGGACGTCGCTACGACACCGCTGCCTTTGCTTCCAAGATACAGTATATCAGGGAGAAGACGGAGGTTCCGGGAGGCCCGAAGGTATTCTTCGGTATCGATGTGATTGTCGGTTTTCCGGGAGAGACTGATGAACTTTTCATGGAGACATACAATTTCCTGAAGGAAGTCGTGCGTCCAGCATTCATACATATCTTCCCTTATTCGCGTCGCGCTGGTACTCCGGCTGCGGCAAGGAAGGATCAGGTACAGGACAGTGTGAAGACTCAGAGGGTGCAGATGCTGGAGGAGTTGTGTGCGAGGTTGCATGAGGAGTTCATCGAGGCCAACAAGGGGGTCAAGGAGACTGTGCTTTTTGAGAGTACGGACAAGAAGGGCATGATGGAGGGGTACACCGGTAATTATATCAGGGTGGCAAGGCCGTATGATCCTGAGTTGATAGGAAGGATAGTAGAGGTGATTTTATAAACATTTCAGATGTTGCATATATTCCGGAGACCCCCGCCCACTTCGTGGGCACCCCTAGCCGGGGGTGGCATGTCTCCTCCATATTATGCATCCATCTGAAATGAAATTTCTAATTATTATAAATACTATAACAGAATGAAACAAGGGAAGGCAAGGTTGGTGTTTCTTGGTACGGGGACGTCGCAGGGTGTGCCGATGATCGGATGCGGATGCGAGGTGTGCCGCAGTCGTGACCCCCGCGACAAAAGGCTGAGGGCCAGCGTCCTGGTCGAATACGAAGGGATGAGGATCCTTGTGGATGCCGGCCCTGATTTCAGGCAGCAGATGCTGCGTGAAGGGGTGACTCATCTTGATGCCATTCTCCTTACCCACAACCATAAGGACCATACAGGAGGTCTGGACGACATCCGTGCATTCAACTACCTTGAAAAAAGGGCTTCTGAGATCTATTGCGAAAAATATGTCGAGGATTCCCTGAGACTTGAATATTCGTATGCCTTCGCGGAGAAGAAATATCCCGGCGCCCCGGAATGGCATGTACATAACATTGACGAACATCCTTTCACCGTCAAGGCCGGCGGTGCATACGAAGTGCTTTCCTGGGAGCCCGGAAAAGGCTATGTCCATTCGACGGCAGGAGAGAATGATCCCGTACGGACTGCCCGCATCATACCGATCAGAGGTATGCACTACAAGCTCCCGGTACTGGGATACCGTTTCGGAAACATCGCATATTGCACCGACATGAACCATATTCCTGAAAAGGAGTTCGAGAAACTGCACGGCCTTGACCATTTCGTGATCAACTGCGTGAAATACGGAAAACACATATCGCATTACTCTCTGGAAGAGGCTGTGGAGATCGCGCAACGAGTCGGAGCCAGACATTCATGGCTCACCCACCTGTCCCACCAGTTGCCATGTTATAATGAACTGGCATCCGAACTTCCTTCAGGCATACTCCCTGCCTATGACGGCCTGATCCTGGAATAACTTCCCCGAAATCAACCGGGCTGCTGTATAGTAAGTAGGGAAATTTGAAACGAC
>CAZYCJ010000063.1:0-12005 GCA_964645495.1 uncultured Muribaculaceae bacterium | reverse complement strand
GAGGGTTTGCGTACACACCCTGGTTGGTCATATTCTGGTCTTTCTGGATTATATAACTTGCACTGGCATCAAGACGCAGTTTGTCATTCAGGAAATAAGTCGTGTTCCTGAATGTGAAATTGTATCTGTCATACAGATTGTTCGGAATGATTCCGTCAGAATTGACGGCAGCTGCCGAGAAGTATGTCTGATTCTTGTCAGTTCCGCCTGAAACAGTAAAGGCATTCGTATAAGTATGACCTGTCTCGAAATAGTCATACGGAGTATATCCACCGTCTTGAGATATCTTCGGGCCCCAACTATAGATGCCGGAGCCGCTGTTCTTTCCGTTCAGTCCAGTGCCATATCGGTTCTGGAACTCCGGAAGACGGAATGGATTGAGAAATTCCGTATTGCTGGAGAAAGTGACCTTGAGACGGCCTGCTTCTCCTTTCTTTGTCGTGATCATCACGGCACCGTTGGCCGCCTGCGAGCCGTAGAGAGCCGCTGCTGCAGCACCGGTCAGCACCGAAATGGACTGGATGTCCTCCGGGTTAAGGTCGGCGATGGATTCGGTAGCACCCTGTGAGTCGAACTCAGTTCCGCCTCCGCCGCCGAAGTTATACATAGGTACGCCATCGATGACATAGAGGGCGTTGGAACTCTGGCTTATGGACTTGTTACCTCTGAGAACGACCTTCGATGCACCGCCGACTCCCGACGAAGAGGCGTTGATGGTCACTCCTGCCACCTTTCCGGAGAGGGAGTTGATGAAGTTGGCGTCCTTGACACCGGTAACGAGATCCGAACTTACCTCCTGGACATTGTAACTCAGGGCCTTCTGGTCACGACGGATACCGAGGGCGGTAACTACCGTTCCTTCAAGTTCCAGGGAAGATTCAGAAAGTGTCACGTTAAAGACACTGCGTTGTCCGATGGGAAGGTATTCGATTTCATAGCCCAGGCTGTTGAATTCAATCTGTTCTCCAAGATACTCACCAGGAACATCCAATGAAAAACTACCGTCCAGATCAGTCACGGTTCCCATATCGGTATTCCGGATGAGAACCGACACCCCGGGGACCGGAAGTCCGGACTGGTCAGTCACCTTGCCTTTAATTGTGCGGGCAGCCATCGGCGTCTTACGAGATATGATGATGTTGGTCTCGCTGATTGACCACACCATATCAGACTCTCTGACCATCTGGTCCAGGGCAACACTCAGCGGAGCGGATTTGACATTTACCGAAACACGACGGTCGAGGTTCACTCCGTCATCGACAGTAAAAAGATAGCGGGTCTGCTGTTCGATGGCATCCATCACCGTCTCCATCATCGCATTTTCCATTTTCAGGGTAACGCGCACATTCTGCGCTGAAACACTGACAGTCAGAAAGATGCAGAGACACAGCAGTACACATTGCGGAAGAATTCTGTTCTTCATATCGGTTATTTTATATAATAAGTGTTTGTGGCATCGTCGTATGATACGGTAAAGTCCGCAGTCCTCTGGAGCAACGAGAAGGCATGAGAAATTCCGTCACTTACATTGACTTTCATGCGTTTGTAACTTATATCCGGAACGGATTCGCACTCCATGACGATATTGACCCCGAACGCCTTTTCGAACTTCCTCATCAATTCATTGAACGACAGTCCTCCGCAATTGATGACTCCGTCTGTCCATCTGTATCGGGATCCGATGTCCGCAGACTGCTTCACTACGAGCCTGCCTTCCGTAAGTACAACCTCCTGATCCGGCTTCAACTCAACGACCTTGGTCTCACCCTTGTCAAGAATGGCAACGCTTCCCTCCATCAGGGCTGTGCTGAAAATGCCGCTGCTCTCTTCCGCCTCAACATTGAATCTCGTTCCCAACACTTTCACGTCATATGCGAATGTCTCGACATAGAAAGGCTTGCCTGCGGCTTCTGCCACATCAAACATCGCCTCGCCTTCAATCCTGACCCTGCGCTCCTTTCCGGAAAAGACCGCAGGATACTCAAGGGTCGAACCAGAATTCAGTTCGACTGAGGTGCCGTCTGCAAGAGTGATCGATGCCCTCTGCCCCGGCTCTGTATGGAAGGTCAATATCTTCGACATGTCTTCCCGTATCGGAGCGAAGACGAGGAACCAACTCAAGACAATTCCGACAAGTAGAGCCGCCGCCATGCTTATATAATGCGACATACGCCACCTGCGGTACTGAGATACAGGTGGCACGGCCGGAATATCCTCAAAGGCCCTCAGATTCAGAAGCCGCAGATGCATCTGCAGTTCACGATTGAAGACATTCTGATGGACAGGATCGCTTTCTATCCATTCAGCAATGGCTTCGGTCTCCTCAGGTGTGGCCGTATTCTCAAAGAAACGGACCAGAATTTCTGTTGTAATCTTAGACATCTTCATCGCTTTACCTATTTATAGACGAACAAAAACACTGTGTGGAAGAAAATTTCCTCACTTTTTTCAAAGTTATCATTATTGGGATTTATTTTTATATATTTGCCCCTGTTATGGATTCCAGAGGCAAGGCGATATATGAACGCATCGAACACATCTACCGGACCAGCAAGGATGTGCTCATACGCACTGCATGTCTTTTCGTAAGGGACGAGGAAACCGCACGCGACATTGTCGGAGAGGCTTTCATGGCACTGATAGAGCATCGCAACGAGGTTGAACCCGAAAAATTCTATCCTTATCTTTATACCATCGTACAGAACAAGGCGATCGACCACAGAAGAGCAGACATCAGGCACAGCAGGATAGCGCAGAAGATCAAAGACAAGGAGGAGAGGATGATGGAATACTACACCCTCGCCATCGAATCAGCCTGCGCATCGGCCGTTCATTCGGAAGAGATCATGGAAATATACCGCAGGCGCCTGAATGAATTCCCCTCTTTCACCCAGAACATTTTTCTGCGATCGCGTAGGGACGGAAAGACCCGGGCGGAAATCGCCGCAGAATTCGAAGTGTCAGAAAACAAGGTAAAGTATGAAATACAGAAGGTCCTTGATGCCTTGAAGGACGCCTTGAAGGATTACGGGGAGTTTTCCGTTCTGATCATAATGATTCTGGGAGGACTATCATAAGGACAACAACATTTCTACAGATGAAGAACAAGATAAAGATCATCATTCTGGCTGCCCTGGCCATGGCAGGATGCAGCCGGAAACCCCTGTCATACACATCTTATGTCGACACCAAGATCGGAAGCGGAGGACACGGTCATGTGTTCGTCGGAGCCAATGTACCGTTCGGAATGGTGCAGTTGGGACCGACCGGCATCCCGCAGCAGTGGGACTGGACATCCGGATACCATGACAGCGACTCCACAGTCATCGGATTCTCGCACACCCACCTCAGCGGCACCGGCATCGGAGACCTTGCCGACATCACCATCATGCCGGTCACAGGAGAAGTCAGATACGCACGCGGCAATGAGGCTGACCAGGAATCCGGAATGTGGTCATACGCAGACAGGACCCGCGAAATCAGCGTGCCCGGATATTACAGCGTTCCCCTGCTGAGATACGGCATCAAGGCCGAAATGACCGCAACTGAGAGAGTCGGACTGCACAGATACATATTCCCGGCATCCGAAGAAGCCGCCATCATCTTCGACCTTCAGAACGGAACATGCTGGGACAAACCGACAGAAACCTTCATCGAACAATGCGGAGACAGGGCTGTCAGAGGCTACAGACATTCGACAGGCTGGGCGAATGACCAGAAAGTGTATTTCTACGCAGAATTCTCAAAGCCGTTCACGGATCTGCGCATCCATAGCATAGATTACAAGCCTCTTTATGCCCGCGCAGATTTCGACACGGAAGAAGGTGAACAGATCCTCCTGAAAGTGGCCCTTTCTCCGACAAGCATGGAAAACGCTCAGGCAAACATGAAGGCAGAAGCTGAAGGATGGGACTTCGATGCAACCGTCGCCGATGCAGACAGGAAATGGAACGACGAACTGTCCAGAATCAGGATCGAAACTGAAGACGAGAAGGCAAAAAGGATATTCTATACATCCCTGTACCACACCATGATAGCGCCTTCTGTCTTCTGTGACACAGACCGTTCATACAGAAGAGCCGACGGAGCCAGTCACGAGGATCCCGGCTTCAGCACACATACGACATTCTCCCTTTGGGACACATACCGCGCAGCAATGCCGTTGTACAGCATCTTCCAGCAGGAACGCCATGCGGATTTCATCAACACCATGGTGAAGATTTTCGAGCAGCAGGGCAAACTTCCGGTATGGCATCTGCACGGTTGCGAGACCGACTGCATGGTAGGCAGTCCCGGCATAATGCCTGTGGCTGATGCCATTGTCAAAGGAGTCAAGGGCATATGCCCTGAAGAGGCATACCGTGCGATGAAGGCATCTGCAATGCTGCCTGACCGAGGTATGGACATACGCATGAAATACGGCTACATCCCCTGCGACCTTTTCAACGAATCCGTCGCCTACGATCTTGAATATGCCATCGCCGATGCTTCGATAGCGCATGCGGCAAAATATCTTGCAGCCCGCACGGAAGATCCTGAAAAAGCGAAGGAATACGAGAAAGACTACAGATATTTCCTCGACAGAAGCAAATCGTACCGTCATCTTTTCGACAAGAACCTCGGGTTCATCCGCGGCAAGGACAGCAAGGGAGATTTCCGCGAGGAATACAGTCCGTTCGCATCCACCCACCGCGCAGACGACTACTGCGAAGGCAACGGATGGCAGTATACCTGGCTTGTACCACACGATGTTGAGGGTCTGATGGAATGTTTCGGAGGCAAGGATGCCTTCCTGAACAGACTCGACTCCCTCTTTACGGTATCATCAGTCCTTGAAGGAACGGATGCATCACCGGACATTTCAGGACTCATAGGACAGTATGCTCACGGAAACGAGCCGAGCCACCACATCCTTTACCTCTACACCATCGCCGGACAGCCATGGAAGACGGCCGACAAGATCCGCGAAGTGCTTTCTACCATGTATGACGACACACCTGACGGTCTGGCAGGAAACGAAGATGTAGGCCAGATGTCCGCATGGTACGTATTGTCCGCCCTCGGCTTCTACCAGGTGGAGCCGGGATCAGGACGCTACTGGTTCGGCACCCCTCTATTCAACAGTGCGTCTATTGACGTCGACGGAGGCACCTTCACCATCACCGCCAGAAACAACGGCCCTGAGAACCGTTACATCCAGAAGATAACCCTCAACGGAAAGGCATACACCAAAGGATATATCAGCCATGAGGACATCATGGCCGGAGGTGAACTCATTCTGGAAATGGGTCCTGAAGAGAAGATATGGTATTGTGCGCAGGAACCGTCGGAATACAGAGACCGGCGTCCTGCTCCGGAAGCAAGACTTTTCAGGTCGGATGCTGTGGAGGCAGAAATAGAGAGGGTCACGGAACTTCTTGAAAATCCACGCCTGAGGTGGATGTTCGCCAACTGCTATCCCAACACCCTTGACACCACGGTACATCCTGCAGAAAGCCTGGACGGAATGCCGGATACCTTCGTATATACCGGTGACATTCCGGCGATGTGGCTGCGAGATTCCGGAGCCCAGGTATGGCCATACTTGAGATACATCAACGAAGACCCAGCGATGAGGGAGATGATTGCGGGGGTCATCAACCGGCAATTCAGATGCATTTGCATCGATCCATATGCCAATGCCTTCAATGTGGAACCGACAGGAGCAGCAGACAAGACAGACTGGCCAACAGCGGATCCTTATGTATTCGAACGGAAATGGGAAATAGACTCGCACTGCTACCCTATCCGCCTGGCATACGGATACTGGAAGGCCTGTGGCGACACTTCCGTCTTCGGAGACACGTGGCTGGAGGCAATGCGCAATATTCTGTCTGTGATGAGGGAACAACAGCGCAAGGAAGGAGACGGCAGTTATCGTTTCCTCAGGGTCACAGACCGTCAACTTGACACTAAATGTGTGGTTGGGAAAGGCAATCCTGTCAACCCTGTAGGACTGATAGCATCCGCCTTCCGTCCTTCTGACGATGCCACCACATTTGAATTCCTCGTGCCGTCCAACTTCATGGCCGTAAACTCATTACGCAAGGCAGCAGAAATCCTCCGCACTGTGAACAACGAAACCGGTATGGCACAGGAATGTAAAGAACTTGCCGACGAAGTGGAGGCAGCATTGAAGGAACATGCCGTCGTCGACCATCCGGAATTCGGTAAAATCTACGCTTATGAAGTCGACGGCTTCGGAAGTTGCTTCCTCATGGACGATGCCAATGTGCCGTCACTTCTTGCGATGAGTTATCTTGGTGATGTCCCGGATAACGATCCGGTATATAATAACACCCGACGGTTCGTCTGGAGCGAGGCAAATCCATATTTTCACAGGGGATCGGCAGGCGAAGGCATCGGAGGGCCCCACATATGGTCGGAGGTCGTCTGGCCTATGAGCATAATGATGAAGGCATTCACTTCTGACGACGATGAGGAGATACGCGATTGCATATGCAGTCTCATGACTACCGATGCCGGAACAGGATTCATGCACGAATCCTTTCACAAGGACAATGCGGAAATCTTTACCCGCGAATGGTTCGCATGGCAGAACACACTCTTCGGTGAACTCATCCTCAAGATAATAGATGACGGAAGACTGCATGTACTGAACGACATAATCTGAGAACAATGAAAAGATCCGTATACATCATCATGGCAATAAGCCTTCTGGCGGGATGCAGGTCCAATGAAAAAGTGGAACTTGTCACAGACCCTGCCGAATATGTTTCAACGCTGGTAGGCTCGCTTTCAGAACATTCCTTTTCCACAGGGAACACTTATCCTGCCACAGCCCTTCCATGGGGAATGAATTTCTGGACCCCTGTCACAGGCAGAATGGGCGACGCATTCACCGAAGGCAATGCATGGCACTACACATGGTCGGTATTCCATGACGTAGAGGGGCTGAGGGAGGCTATGGGAGGAACCGAAGCATTCACAGGAATGCTTGACTCCGTGTTTGTAGTTCCTCCGGTATATGACGACAGTTATTACGGCTACCGCATCCATGAAATAACCGAGATGCAGGTCGCCGACATGGGCAACTATGCACACGGCAACCAGCCGGCCCAGCACATGCTGTACCTTTACGACTGGACTGATGAGCCGTGGAAAGGTCAGAAGCATATCCGCGAAGTCATGGACCGTCTGTACAGCGCCAGACCTGACGGATATTGCGGAGACGAAGACAACGGACAGACCTCCGCATGGTATGTCTTCTCCGCCCTCGGCTTCTACCCCGTCTGCCCTGCTTCTGACATCTACGCCATGGGAACGCCTTATTTCCGGAAAGCCATAGTACACCTGGAGAACGGTAAAAGAATCATTCTGGATGCGGATGGCAACAGCGCAGACAAACCTTACGTCAAATCTCTGAAAATCAACGGTCTGAAACATGCAGAGAACTTCATAAAATATAATGATCTCATCTGCGGAGCCCTGCTTGAATTCAAAATGTCGGATTGTCACAAGTAATTTGACTTTTTTTGAGTACCTTTGAAAGATTTAAAACGATTTATCATAATGGAAAACAAGATCAAGATAGCAGGCAATCCCCTGCCTGATATGCCTTGGGAAGAGCGTCCCGAAGGTTGCAAGAACGTAATGTGGAGATATTCAGCGAATCCTGTGATTCCGCGCGACCTCCTTCCGGACTCGAACAGCATCTTCAATTCGGCGATCGTGCCTTTCAGGGACGGATATGCCGGAGTATTCCGCGTCGACGACACCAACATCAGGATGACCCTCCATGTCGGATTCTCAAAGGACGGCATCAACTGGGAACTCGATCCTGACACCATCAAGTTCGACTGCGACGATCCTGAGATCGGACAGTGGGTATACGGATACGACCCTCGCGTCTGCAGGATCGAGGACAAGTATTATGTGACATGGTGCAACGGCTACCACGGCCCTACCATAGGAGTGGCATGGACAGACGACTTCAAGACCTTCCATCAGCTGGAGAACGCCTTCCTGCCTTACAACCGTAACGGAGTGATGTTCCCACGCAAGATCAACGGCAGATATGCCATGCTTTCGCGTCCTTCAGACACAGGCCACACTCCTTTCGGAGACATCTTCTACTCAGAGTCTCCTGATCTCGAGTTCTGGGGAAGACACCGCCATGTGATGGCACCGTCCGACTTCGAGAAGAGCGCATGGCAGTGCTGCAAGATCGGCGCTGGTCCCACCCCTATCGAGACTTCAGAGGGATGGCTCATGTTCTACCACGGAGTACACCGCACCTGCAACGGATACAACTACTCGTTCGGAGCCGCACTGCTCGACCTTGACGAGCCATGGAAGGTGATCGCCCGTACAGGTCCGTACCTTCTCCATCCTGAGACCCTCTACGAGTGCACCGGAGACGTCCCTAACGTATGCTTCCCTTGCTCGGCTCTTCACGATCCTGAGACCGGCCGCGTGACCGTATACTACGGATGCGCGGACACTGTCGTAGGAGCATGCTTCGGCTACATCGACGAGATCATCGACTTCATCAAGAAGACCAATATCGAATAATCATGCATTTCACTGAAACTATCGTCACTTTGGCAGCCGCGCTTTGCCTTTCTGCAGCAGCGCAGGCCAAGGTGACTGACCATGTAAACCCTTTCGTCGGCACCACCAACTTCGGCACCACCAACCCGGGAGCCATCTGCCCTAACGGAATGATGTCCGTGACCCCGTTCAATGTGATGGGTTCGGAACTCAATGTACACGACAAGGACAGCAGATGGTGGTCGACGCCATATTGCTACGAGAACAAGTTCTTCACAGGCTTCTCCCATGTGAACCTCAGCGGTGTAGGATGCCCTGAACTCAGCCTCGTGCTCACAATGCCGACCACCGGAAGCGTGCAGCCGGATCACCATATCTACGGATCCGAATACACCGGAGAATACGCCGAGCCGGGTTACTACACCTGCGACCTCACAGCATACGGCATCAAGGCGGAAGCCACTGCCACCACACGCACCTCGGCAGAAAGATTCACCTTTCCTGCAGGCCGCAGCAACATCCTCGTGAACCTCGGCGAGGGTCTGACTAACGAAAGCGGCGGATGGATCCGCAAGAAGAGCGACACAGAGATTGAAGGAATGAGACTCGCAGGTACATTCTGCTACAATCCTCAGGCGGTCTTCCCTATGTATTTTGCCATCCGTATCAGCAAGACCCCTGCAGAATCGGGATTCTGGAAGAAGCAGCCCAAGATGAAGGGAGTCGAGGCAGAATGGACGCCTGACAACGGCACATACAAGATGTACACGAAGTACGGCCACGAGATTGCGGGCGACCGGATAGGCTACTGGTTCAGTTTCGACACTGCAGAAGGAGAGCAGGTGGAACTCCAGATGGGAGTCTCGTTCGTAAGTTGCGAGAACGCCTGGGAGAACCTCGATGCAGAGCAGGACGGATTCGCATTCGACAATATCCGCAGTCAGGCGGAGCAGAAATGGGAGGATGACCTGTCTCGCATCATGGTCACCGGAGGTACAGACAAGCAGAAGGAAGTCTTCTACACCGCTCTCTACCACACACTCATACACCCTAACATCCTCAACGACGCCAACGGAGAGTATCCTTTGATGGAGAATGACGGTGTCGGCAAGGTTCCTGCCGGCGAAAACAGATATACCGTATTCTCATTGTGGGACACCTACCGGAACGTGCATCAGCTGATGACCCTCGCATTCCCTGAAAGACAGAGGGATATGGTACGTTCGATGATAGGCATGTACAAGGAATGGGGATGGATGCCTAAATGGGAACTTTACGGACGCGAGACCTTCACTATGGAGGGAGACCCTGCCATCCCGGTCATCACAGACACCTGGCTCAAGGGCATCCGCGACTTCGACATCGAGACCGCATACGAGGCCTTCGTGAAGTCTGCAAACACTCCTGGCGCCGAGAACCTCATGCGCCCGGATGTGGATCCGTACATCGAGAAAGGCTACATTCCTTTAGGATATTACGCAGCCGATCTATCGGGAGACAACTCCGTATCGCACGCGCTTGAATATTATATAGCAGACTACGCCCTTTCGCTTCTCGCAGAAGACCTCGGAAAGCCTGAGGATGCCGCACTATACAAGCAGCGCTCGATGGGATACAAGAACTACTACAGTCCTGAATCCGGTACGCTTCGTCCTATCACCATGGACGGAAAGTTCCTCGAACCTTTCAATCCGAGACAGGGCGAGAACTTCGAACACGTGCCGGGCTTCCACGAGGGCAGCGCATGGAACTACTCGTTCTTCGTACCGCACGATGTCTACGGCCTTGCCAAAATCATGGGTGGAAACAAAGCCTTCGTGAAGAGGTTGCAGAAGGTGTTTGACGAAGGTCTGTACGACCCTGCAAACGAGCCGGACATTGCTTACCCATATCTCTTCAGTTATTTCAAGGGAGAGGAATGGAGGACTCAGGAAACTGTAGCGAAACTGCTTGAGAAGCATTTCACCACCCTTCCTGACGGCATCCCTGGCAACGACGACACCGGAACCATGTCCGCTTGGGCAGTGTTCTCGATGATGGGATTCTATCCCGACTGTCCGGGACATCCTTCATACACCCTTACAACGCCTGCATTTGACACTGTCGATATCCGTCTCGACCCTTCCCTCTGCAACGGCAAAGACCGTCTGGTCATCTCGACATCAGGCAAGGGAGGAAGAATCAGAAGCATGAAACTTGGCGGTAAGGCATACGGAAGTTTCCGTATCAGCCATGAGGACCTGACCGGAGCAGGCACCCTCCACATCAACAGGAAATAACAGGAAAAACCACATATATAATGGCAAACTTCAGAAACGACTCACGCATAGTCATGACACTTGACGCCGGCGGAACCAACATGTTCTTCGGTGCCATGCAATATGGGGAATTCATTGTCGAGCCAATCAAACTCCCTGCAAACGCACATGACCTCGACCTCTGCCTCAAGACGATGGTGGAAGGTTTCCGTGAAGTAAGAGACAAACTCGACAGAATGCCTGCGGCCATCAGTTTCGCCTTTCCCGGACCTGCGGACTATCCGAACGGCATCATCGGAGGATATCTTCCTAATTTCCCGTCATTCCGCGACGGTGTAGCCCTCGGGCCATATCTGAGGAAGAAATTCGGCATACCTGTATATATAAACAACGACGGCGACCTCTTCGCCTATGGCGAGGCTCTCGGAGGAGTCCTTCCCGAGATCAACGAGAAACTGGAACTTGCAGGAAGTTCAAAGAGATACAAGAACCTCCTTGGATATACCTTCGGTACCGGATTCGGTGTGGGAATGATCGTGAACGGCATGCTGAACCGTGGAGACAACTCCTGCGTGGAGACATGGTGCCTGCCGCACAGCAAGCACAGGGACATCATCGTGGAGGACGGAGTATCCATCAGAGCGGTCACCCGAGTATATGGGGAACTGGCCGGATGTCCGGATCATGGACTCACTCCTAAAGACATCTGCGAAATAGCAGACGGCACCCGTGAAGGGAATGCGGAAGCGGCAAGACAGGCCTTTGCCGAACTCGGAGAAGTGGCAGGAGAAGCCATGGCGACAGGAGTGACCCTGACCGACGGACTGATAGTCATCGGAGGCGGACTTGCAGCTGCATCGGCTCACTTCATGCCGTCGCTCCTCAAGGCGCTCAGAAGCAAGATAGGGACAATGGCAGGCGACATTATAGACAGGGTCCAGATGAAGGTATACAACCTTGACGATGAGGAAGAATTCGCGTCTTTCGCAAAGGGATCAGAACGCAAACTGAAGATCTACGGAAGCGAGATCGAGGTGAATTATGACCCTCAGAAACGCGTAGGAGTGGCTGTTTCCAAGATCGGAGCGAACATGGCCACATCCATAGGAGCATATGCCTTTGCCCTCGACCAGTTGAACAAAACTTATTAAAGATATGTATCCTTTAAAATTCAATGACATCTTCAAGACCGTC
>CAZYCJ010000062.1:0-12110 GCA_964645495.1 uncultured Muribaculaceae bacterium | reverse complement strand
GGAAAACCTTGCTGAGGTCTGTTACTGTAATCATGATATTGTTGATTTAATTGTTATTATTTTACTCGTTCTTCAGTGATTCGACAGGGTTGCTGCGGGAGATGCGTAGACTGTTGAGGATGACGCAACATGCTGTCAGCACAATTATCACGATGTCCGCCATTATGAAGTACCATGGCGACAATGCTATTCTTTCCGAGAAGTTCTTGAGCCAGAGAGTTGCGGCAAAGTATGCTCCGACATTTCCGATGATAATGGCCGGGAGACTGAGCCTCATGATCTCTGTCACATAGATGCTGACTATCTCCTTAACGGTCGCTCCGTTGATCTTGCGGACCGCCATCTCCTTGCTCCTGCGCTGCGACTCGTCGCGTACATATCCGATAAGTCCGAAAAGAGCAATGATGATCGACACCACACATCCGATAAATACGGTGTTCTTCATCCTTCTCTCGCTCGAGTAAGCCTCACGCATGGAGTCCTTGTATGCCTTTACGGCAACATCCTTGACTTCGATGCGCGACTGGATCACCTCTTCCACCTTTGCGATCATTTCATTGGTCACCTCGTCGACCTTTATGGCCATGAACGGCATATGATTCTTTCCTGTTTCGCCGAAGAACTTTATGCTTGCCCTGGAGTCCTGATTGGTCAGAGTGTTGATGCGGTAGTCTCTGTATACTCCGCTGACGGTGAACGCTCCGTGTTCGTCATGTTCGGTGATGTATATCTGCTTGCCCACGGCTCCGTCGCTCCAGTCCTGATATTTCATCATCTGCTTTACGAAACTTTCGCTCACTGCGACTTCCGACACGCTCTGAGGATATCTGCCTTCGATGAAAGGAATCCCGAGCATTTCGAAAAGACCTGATGTGCCCCAATATTGGTCAGCGATATTGAACAGTTCCTCGTATCCGTTATCCATACGGAAAATGTTGTTGCCGGAAGAATATTCCAACGGAAGACAAGTTGACATCTCCACATCCATGACACCAGGCGTTCCCTTCAGTTCGTCTACGATGCTCTGGTGGACTCTGTTGTCAGTTCCTGTAAGCACTGTCCACATAAGGTTCTCATATTCATATCCCGGCTTGTCATTCACTGCCTTGTTGTACTGCGCAGCAATGACGCACATCAATGTAAGAAGCAATGCACAGATGCCTGTCTGGACGAACAGAAGTCCCAGTTTCCATACACGCTTGCTTTCTTTAGAGTTCCTGATGGCTGCTCCTGCCGGAATCTTCGAATACAGGTATCCGGGAACGAGGGCTGCAATGACGAGAACCGCAAGCAGCACTCCTCCCACTGTCATATATGTGCCTTTCACCAGAAGCGCATACACAGGAACTCCCACTATGTCTTCGATCAGTGTCTGAAGCGACAGAACAATAGCAACTACTACAGCCAGCGACAATACTACATCGACAACCGCCTCCTTGAACATGATTCCGTAGATGCTGCCGCTTCCTGCACCGTAGCATTTGCGGACTCCTATTTCCTTTGATCTCTTTACCATTGCCGATACGGACATCAGGATGTAGTTCAGCAGTGAGATCATTATCAGCAGGGCCGCTACGACAGTCAGAATTATCATCATGTTCTTCGTATTGCCGGAAGCAGTATGCTCAGCAGCCAAAGGAGAAAGATAATATTTGATATCTATTCCTGAGGCTTCTGCCATCTGTATCATATCAGCAGGGTAGTTCTTCTCCTGCATCAGCCTGATTGCCGGTGCAAGCATATCCGGGTCGGTTCCTTCTGCAAGTCTTACATATCCCTTATAACGGTCGTTTCCTATCCAGTTTTCGGTCGATCCTTTACCGTATGATTCCATTGATAAAAGCACATCATATTTAACTGAACTATGATGTGGAAAATCCTTGAACACACCCTCTATGGTCATTGCAAACTGCGGCAATTCCTCGTTGACAATGATTTTTCCGATAACTTCCGAGACACCTCCCATCTTTCGGGCAAAACTTTCGGAAACCATTACCGCGGCCATCTTTCCAAGAACATGCTTCGGATCGCCCGCAAGTATTTCCGTATCGAAGACATCGAAGAAACAAGTATCAGCAATTATAACTGAACCGTCGATGACATTTTTATCTTCGTCTATGAATTTTTCGCTGTTCCAGATGAAAGTGGTTCGTGTCGCACTCTCCACGCCGGGGACATACTGCCTGAATCCGGGAGCAACCGCTCCGGATATCTGCCCGTATTCGTGCTCTTCGCCTTGCTGGGTATAAAGAGTTCGGATTTTATATATCTGTTCATAATCCGTATAGCAGGTGTCGTGGCTCATCTCATAGCACACCTTGGCAACGAGAATCAGTCCTATAGCCAGTCCTGTTCCTAACGACAGTGCCTTTATTATTGTTTCCTTGATTTTCATAAATTCTGGTTTTAGATCCCCGATCAGGTCGGGGATGACGTTCTGTTGACTTCTGGATGACGTTATATGGTCATATCGTCATTGCCGGCTTGACCGGCAATCTCATCAGAATACCAGGACTTCATTGTCGCCGAAGTTGTCATAGCCTGAGGTGATGACCTGTTCGCCAGGGGAGAGCCCTTCGAGGACTTCATAAAACTGCGGATTCTGACGGCCTATGCGGATCTCGCGCTTGACGGCCTTGTCTCCGTCAGGAGATACTACATATATCCACTTGCCGCCTGTCTTCTGGTAGAATGTGCCGCGAGGAATGAGGATGGCGCTTTCAGGCTGGCCTAACTGGAGGTTGAGATAGTAGGTCTGGCCGGTGCGGATATTTGCAGGCTGCATTCCGCTGAACTTGAAGTCTGCCTGGAACTTGCCGTTACGCACCTCAGGATACACCTTACGGATGACAGCGTCGTAGGTCTCGTTCTGTCTTTCGAAAGTCGCTGACAGGCCTGCATTCACCCTGTCTATATAATGCTCGTCGATCAGCGCCTCGATCTTGTAATTGTCAAGGTTGTTGATCTGGCCTATCTTCATTCCGCTGCCGACAGACTGGCCGAGAACGACTTCAAGAAGTCCGAGTTCTCCGTCGATAGGGGCCTTGACTGCCAGATTCTCCTTTCTCTTGCGGATTCTCTGCATGTTTATCTTCATGTTCTCGAGGCTCTCCTGCATCTGCATGATCTGTACACTTCTGTACATGCTGTCCTGTTCTGCACGGGTCAGAGTGACTTCCAGTTTCTTGCAGAAGAGGGTATAGTCCTCTTCCGAACGCAGGTATTCCTCCTTGCCGATCAGGCCGTCGTCAAACAGCCTTTTCTGCGACTCCAGTGCGCGTCCCTTCCTCTTCACCTCTGTCTCGAGTTCCACGATGTTGAGGCTCAACTGCATCTTTTCCTGCTCCATCTGGATCATGGTGTTTCTCAATGCATTTTCCTTCTCTGCAAGGTTTGCCTCCGAGTTGAGGATTTCAAGGTCGAGGTCGTCGTTGCTCAGGCGGACGATGATATCCCCGGCCTTTACCTGAGTTCCTTCCTCGCTGATTATTTCCTCCACGATACCTGCCTCGCGGGGGCTGACCTGGATCGTGGTCATAGGCTGCACCTGTCCGCTGATGCGGATGTAGTCGTTGAATTCTCCGCTCCTAACTTCGCTGATGGAGAGCGTGTCACCGTTTACGCGGAGGGTGCTGGCGTCGTCGCGGAAGACGAGCCAGAGGATGAATGCGGCCATGAGGCAGCCGAACCAATAGGGGAGGGCTTTCTTGCTGAATACCAGGGCTATGCCTTTCTTTTTCTCGATTACTTTATCCATAGTGTCTGTTTGATTTCTTATAATATCATTTCGTTTACGTCGATTTCGAGGTCACGATCGTTGATGAAGTCGTAGAGGGTATACTGGCGGAGAGTATAATAATAAGTCCAGTAGTTGCTGATGTCGCTGATGTACTGACGGAGAGCGCTGTCGTTTTCGGTCTGCGCCATGTTCAGGTCGGTGACGGTCGCATTGCCCTCGCGGAAGCGGTGCATTGTCAATTCATATCGCTCCGACGCGACCTTCATGGCCTTCCTCGACACCATGCACTGCTGACGCTGGTTGTTGAACTGGCTCACCGCCGTGAACATCTGTCTGCGGTAGTCGTTCTCGTTCTGCTGCACCTGGGCGCGTACCACTTCCTGAGCGGCCTTGGCCTTCTGTACCTTTCCTTTGCCCAGGCCCCAGTCGAAGATCGGGATGCTGAATGAGATACCGACCACTTCCTGGTCCAGAAGATTCTTGTATGCCTGAGGGAATTCAGGTCCTGTCTGAGACAGACCGAAACGGGCGTTCAGGGCAAATGAGAAACCTCTTGATGCCTTTGCATGAGCCACGGCCGATTCCGCATTGAGAAGGCTGAGTTCGTTATCGAGCATGAAACTCGAGTTCTTCAGAGACTTCTCCATGACGATATCGTAGTCCATCTGCACGTGAGGCAGTTCCTCTTCCATCACAGGGACCATCTCGAAAGATTCGTCATATCCGAGAATTGAATTCAAGGACATCTGCGCTTCCCTGACAACGACAGCGGTTTCATTCATCGAAATGCTGTCGTTCAGCATCCTGAGTTCGAGCTGGAGGTATTCTGCCCTGGTGACATCGCCAAGCATCAGTCTTTCCTTTGCTATTCTGAGCATCTTGCCGGAGTTCTCGAAATTGCTTCTGCTGATGTCGTTGTTCATCTTCGCGAGCAGGAGGTTGTGGTAGGCATAGACGGTGTTGATGGTGATGCCTTCCATGGTTTCGAGATAGTCTCTCTTGCCCTTTTCATATTCCTTAGGCTCTATCTTCTTGTCCCATTTGAACTGATTGTATGAGAAAAGAGGCTGGTAGTACGAGACTGTGACCGGGCGTGAATACCATGTAAGGCTTTTGGTCCCTCCGAACTGGTCTATGCGTGAGAGGTCTGATGATACGGTCAGGGTACCTCCTGTGAAGGTCACGTTCTGGGTCACCTGCAGTCCCAGGCCGTTCTGAAGATTGTTTGAACTGACGTAATTCAGCGAGCCGTCTTCAGGATTCTGGAGAAGTGTGAGCGACCTGTCGAAGTTCATGAGGTTGCCGTATAGGTGGAATGAAGGAAGCCTGCTTGCCTTGTAGGAACGGTATGCCCAGTAGGTGGATACGAAGGCCTGCTTTGCTTCAAGAGCCTGCACTGACTGGTTGCGTGCGGTATGGATGGCGTCCGCGAGGGTGAGTTCCTGCTGCGAAAATGCGGATGTCGCTGCAAGCAGAAGTGCGGATATCGTTGCGATGGTGTTTTTTTTCATCATTAAAAAAGTTCTGTTTCGCACGGAAATGTACACTGGGCGTGCCAAATTATTCAAGTGGCTGATGTTCAGTCTTTTGCCGAAAATCTGAAGGCCGCAGGTTGTAAAGAAATCTTACACATTGTGTAAAGTTTTTTATATCCGCTGCTGTCTTTTCAGACGACGGAGCGCTTTTTGAAATGCTACGCCGAAAACATTGATTATGAATGATGAATATATGCATCTTGATGAACTGGGCGACATATCTCTTCTGAAAGATGTCGCCAGGGGACGTAAGGACGCCTTCATGGTCCTTATTGACCGTTATGTGGAATTGGTGTCCCGCATCTCCTTCCGTATCCTTTGCGACCGTGAAGACAGCGAGGCCGTGACTGTAAAGGTCTTCGGGTCGCTTTGGCACGATGTGCTTGATTTCGATGACCGTTACAGCCTTCGGGACCGGATCATACGGAAGACGTGTGTCCAATGCAGGATGAGAATCGTGAGAAGGAGATGTCTGAGAGTGTTCGGGGTGAGGACCGATGTTTTTGTGGAGGCTTCTCCGAAGGTCTGGAACGAGGACGATTTCGTCACAAAGCAGGCCTGGGAACTCTATTGCAGGGCTTCTTCGCGTATGACCCCTCTCCAGAGCCTCGTCTACACTCTGTGCGAACTTGAAGACATGCTTCAGGAGGATGTCTCAAGGCTGCTGGGCCTGACTCATTTCCGTGTCAGTCTGGCTTTCCAGAGGGGAGTGGAGAAGGTGCGTTCCGAACTGGGGCATTTCCACAAGGAAAACGACTATGACAGATATGTCGGCTTTCTCAAGAAGGTCGCGGAAAGCCTGACCGACAAGGAAAAACTGACAAATAGCATATTGAGAACAATCGGATAAGTAATTTTGTTTATCTTTGCCTTTCTAACCGGAAACAGAATGAAAAAGATAATCATTGCACTTGCTCTGCTTCTTCCGCTTGCAGGCGCGGCACAGAATCAGGCGCTGATAGAATATGGCGATTCGACATATACGTTGCTCAAGAATTTCAGGCACATCAAGTCGCATATAAATCTGGAGTTTGCGGCATCGGCCAATGCCTATTTTACAGAAGGCAATTTCGATGAGGCTTCCTTCAAGATGAACCGCGTCAGACTGGAAATCCTGGGCCGTCTCAACGACAATCTTTCATACCATTTCCGTCAGTCGTTCAACAAGTACAGCAACCCTTATTCGGTCGACAACATGTCTTCGTCGATCGAGTATGCCAACATCAAATGGCATCCGAAGGGGAATCGTTTCGAACTTGTGGCTGGAAAGCAGTTCTTGGCTGTGGGAGGTTATGAGGGCTATGTCAATGGTCTGCTTGTCAGAGAGTTCAGTGACTTCAACAACAACTTCGAGATTTTCCAGACAGGAATCATGGGAGTCTGCAAAATCACTCCTGACCACCACCTTATGTTCCAGGTGACCAACAACAGGAACAGCGGTGACGACGAGATGTATCTCTATGGTCTGCCGCATGGAGTGGAGAGTTCAAGACTGCCTCTTCTGGGTACCGTCAACTGGAACGGATGGTTTGCCGACGGCGCTCTTCATCTGATGTACTCCGCTTCTGTCGGTTCACTCGCCAAGGGCAAGAATGTTTATCATCTTATGTGCGGAAACATATATGAAAAAGGTCCTGTCCTTGCATACCTGGATGTCCTGTATTCCCGTTCCGCCATCGACAGCCAGCAGCGTATCACTACGCTCCAGTCAGGAACCGGTCCGCATGTGACAGCTCAGAATACAGAGTATCTCACCATCATCGCCAACATGGACTACAGGTTCCATCCGAAATGGAACGGCTACATCAAGGGCGCATACGAGACAGCCGGCGTATATGAGGCAAACGGAATATTCGCGAAAGGCAGGTATATGACCTCATGGAATGCCCAGGCATGTGTCGAGTGGTTTCCGTTCACTGAGGACAAGGGCTTCAAGGTGTTCGCTCACTTTCTGTACAAAGGCTATGAACTGGACGCTAACGCAAAGGCGCTGGGTGCAGTCAAGCCGCATACCCAGCGCATATCTCTTGGCATCCAGTATATAATCCCGGTGCTATAGTATATTCAGACTCTGTTCCTTTATCTTCTCAAGTTCATCCTTCATCTTCACGACGATCTTCTGGATCTCCGTGTGGTTGGCCTTTGATCCTGTCGTGTTGATTTCACGGCCCATTTCCTGTGCGATGAAGCCGAGTTTCTTGCCGGGATCTGGTTCGTTGGCGATGGTGTCGAGGAAATATCTGCAGTGCTGACGCAGACGCACCTTCTCTTCGTTGATGTCGAGTTTCTCGATGTAGAATATCATCTCCTGCTCCAGACGGCTCTGGTCAGGCTCTGCCTTCAGTTCGGCAAAACGGCTTAAAATTTTTTCTCTTATCGCGTCAACCCTCTCCTTCTCGTACTGCTCCACCTGCTCTGAGCAGGCGAGAATGTTCCTTACCTTTTCTGTGACATCCTTGTACAGGACTTCTCCTTCCCGGGCACGGAAGGCGTTGATGTTCTCGAGAGCCCTGTCTATGCAGTCCTCCACAACAGGCCAGTTATCTTCTGTGACCACGTCCTGTTTCTTGGCATCCATCACTTCGGGCATGCGCAGGATGGTCGCTATCAGGTCGTTAGGATTCTGAGTCCAGAGATTGACTGCTCCTATCCTTCCGCCGAGGGCGCTGATCTGCTCGTAATACTCCATCGCAAGGTCCATGTTGATCTTCTTCGCGCTGTCAGCAGCATTTGGCTCGAATGTCACGAAAAGGTCGATGTTTCCTCTCTTCAGGACGTCTGCAATCTTGTGACGCACAGCGATTTCCTTGTCTTTAGGGAGCATCGATGTCTTTATGCTGATATCTGCGGTCTTTCCGTTGAGAGAACGCACTTCCACAGTGATCTTTCCGGTCTCAAGCATGGCCTCTGCCTTGCCGTAGCCTGTCATTGATTTTATCATAGTATCTGATTTTCTTATTTGTGGACACAAAAATACAGAAAAATCCGTATATTCGCAGGATTATTTGCAAATTCAAAAAGAACCAACATATGGAAGAGGTAAACAAAGAAGTGACCGAAACCAGGAATCTCAACTTTCTGGAGGAGATCATCGAGGCTGATCTTGCAAGCGGAAAATGTGAATCGGTGATGACCCGTTTCCCGCCTGAACCGAACGGATATCTTCACATCGGGCATGCGAAGAGCATCTGCATCAACTTCGGCCTTGCCAAGAAATACGGCGGAAAGACCAATCTCCGCTTTGACGATACCAACCCTGTCAAGGAGGATACCGAGTATGTCGACTCCATCAAGGAAGACATCAAGTGGCTCGGCTTCGAATGGGAGAACGAAAGATATGCATCTGACTATTTCGACCAGCTCTATGAGTGGGCCGAGGAACTCATTAAGAAGGGTCTTGCCTATGTGGACGACCAGACTCAGGAGGAGATCCGCGCAGGCCGTGGAACAGTGCAGGTGCCTGGAACTGAGAGCCCGTACCGCAACCGTAGCGTAGAGGAGAACCTCCGGCTCTTCCGCGACATGAAGGCGGGAAAATATGCTGACGGCGAGAAGGTGCTCCGTGCGAAGATCGACATGGCACATCCGAACATGCTCTTCCGCGACCCTCTCCTGTATCGTATCATTCATGCCCATCACCACCGTACAGGCGACAAGTGGTGCATCTATCCGATGTACGACTATGCTCACGGCCAGTCAGACTCCATCGAGAACATCACCCATTCGATCTGTACTCTCGAGTTCGACGTCCATCGTCCTCTCTACGACTGGTTCATCGAGAAACTCGGCATATTCCCGTCTCATCAGTATGAGTTCGCAAGACTCAACCTCACATATACCGTGATGTCTAAGCGTAAGCTCCTCGAACTCGTGAAGAACAATTTCGTGAGCGGCTGGGATGACCCTCGTATGCCTACCATCTGCGGTATCCGCCGTCGTGGCTACACTCCTGAGTCTATGCGTATGTTCGCTGAGAAGGTGGGAGTGGCAAAGCGTGAGCAGCTCATCGACCTTCAGTTGATGGAGTGGTGCGTTCGTCAGGATCTCAATGAGCACTCGAACCGTTATATGGTCGTGCAGGATCCTGTGAAACTGACCATCACTAACTGGGAGCCGGGCAAGGTGGAGTGGTTCGATGCACCGCTCAATCCTGCCGATCCTGAAGGGCCTTCACGCAAGGTTCCTTTCACGGGAGAGGTATATATCGAAAGAAACGACTTCATGGAGGAGCCTCCTAAGAAATATTTCCGTCTCAAGCCGGATGGAGAGGTCCGTCTGAAGTATACATACATCATCAAGTGTCAGGAGGTCGTTAAGGACGCAGAGGGCAATATCGTAGAGATAAAATGTACATACGATCCTACGTCTAAGCCTGGAGCAGGCGAGTGGCGTTCTGTAAAGGGTACCATCCATTGGGTGTCGACCGCTCATGCCAAGGAACTCGAGCTCCGTCTCTATGACAAACTCTTCACTGAGGCTCAGATGGGTCAGATTCCTGAGGGTGAGGATTATAAGAACTATCTCAATCCGGAGTCGCTTGTTGTGGCAAAGGGATATGCGGAGCCTGCGCTTCTTGAGGATAATTCAGGTATTGCGGTGCAGTTCGAGCGTGTCGGTTACTTCTTCAAGGATCCGGACAGCACTCCTGACCACTTCGTCTTCAATAAGACAACCGCTCTGAAAGACAGTTTCAAATTTTAATCAAAAACCGACAGGCACTTTGTACCGGTGACCCCCGCCTCCCTATGGGAGGCACCCCCTAGCCGGGGGTGGCATGTCACCTATAGCAAAGTGCCTGTCGGTTTTTGTTAATTGTTGAGGATCTGGTCGGCGTGGTTTTTTGTGTCCACGTCTTCGATGATTCTGGTCAGGATCCCATGTTCGTCAAAAATGAATGTCCTGCGAAGAGTCCCTTCGACAGTCTTGCCATACATCTTCTTCTCGCCCCATGCTCCGAAATTGCGGAGCATCTCCGTACTGGTGTCAGCCAGAAGTGTGAACGGAAGGCCGAACTTTGCGGCAAATCTGCTGTGTGATGCAGCACTGTCCTTGCTCACTCCCACCACATTATACCCCTGAGCCTGCAGTTCGCTGTAGTTGTCTCTCAGATTGCAAGCCTCAGCGGTACATCCGCTCGTGTTGTCCTTTGGGTAGAAATAGATGATGGTCTTCTTTCTGATGAAGTCAGCGCTTCTTACCTTGTTGCCGTTCTGGTCCATGACCTCGAAGTCCGGCATCTTGTCTCCGATCTGTAACATATCTTCAATTATTAACTGCTTTTGACACAACACACATAGCGTGCCACGAATCGTCATAGTCTGCTACCATAAGCCGTTCCACATGGCGCTTTCCACGTTCTTGTTCTTCTTCGCGTTCATCTTTCCGAAGTTGAACGATACATTGAAAAGGAAGAAGCGGCCGAGGATGTTGCTGTATGTGTCTTCGACATATTCTGCCGAAACTGTTCTTCGAAGGTTCCTGCTCTGATTGAGTATATCTGCTACTTTCAGCCCGAGTGTCACGGACTTGATGCTTTTGCTCACCTGCATGTTCCATCTCCACTCCGGCTGGCCGAATCCATTGGTGAATCCGCGATAGAACCTGTCTGTCAGGTCTGTGCCGATCTCCCAGTCCTTTCCCGGACGATAAAGCAGGTCGGCCTTTACATTGTGCGTCCAGTTGTTGATGTTGGCTGCCTGCACGGGGAGGTGCATAGCAAGCGGAAAAATATATTCATTGTCTATTTGTAAGTTTTGTTGTCGTTTTTGTGGCTGTGACCCTATATTCAAAGCCTGTGCCATAGAGGTCACTCTTCGGATGTTTCTTCTTCTCCCGGTGTGAATTCCAGAATGTCTCCCGGCTGGCAGTCCAGGGCTTTGCATATTGCCGAGAGGGTGGAGAATCGGATGGCCTTTGCCTTGCCTGTCTTGAGGATGGAAAGGTTTGCTGCCGTGATTCCGATCTTCTCGGCCAGTTCGCCCGAGGACACCTTCCTTTTCGCCAGCATTACGTCTATGTTTACTATTATCGGCATAACACTCCTCCTCATTAGATAGTCAGACTGTTTTCCTCACTTACCTTCACCGCGATTCTGTAGATCATGGCAAACACTACTACAATTAGTGAAATAGCCACATCGTCGGTATCAATAAGTATATTATGTGCTGAACCAGTCAATATGCCTCCATTACTATAACGGAAATTATAGATGAATAGCGCAATTGCTGAGACATATAGAACAGGGACATTTGCAGCCGGGAAAAGATTCCCATTTTTAAGCCCTTTGATGGTTTTGACTAGGAATGTTGTTATGAGGCCGAAGAATATGATACCACCAAGCGGTCTTCCTATGGCCACAAATAATTGAAATCCTTTGACTGAATCGGACCATGTAACACCCATGTTTTCAGGTTTGATAAAGGATACAATTCCTTGCATGACTACAAGCGCGGCTGAAAGTGCGCAGAAAACAATGATAATAACAGAGACCATTGTAATCGATTTAAGAGAATTTTGTTTCATAATCGTTAGGTATTTATTGTTATTCGATATGCAAAGATATATATTTATCGAAAAACAATAAAAAATATCGAAAAAATGATAAATAATTATCGAATCTCCTCTATGTGACTCTATGTTGGAGGATTTTCTGCTCTGTCCTTCCGTCATGAAAACGCAGGAGCGAGCGGAGCATTTCCCTATGCTCCTGCGGAGCGAGCCCTGCCTTTTCATGACGGTAAGGAGCATTTCAACGAGCACTTCATCGTCATGTACCCGAAAGAGAGATCAGAATCGGCAGTAGCCGTACCTTACGAGGTCGGACCTGTCCTTGATCA
>CAZYCJ010000061.1:0-12312 GCA_964645495.1 uncultured Muribaculaceae bacterium | reverse complement strand
GGTTCCTTTTTTTATCGAATCATTCACAAAAAGGGGCAATTCAAAGGCCCTCGTACGTCTTACCGACATCTGTTCCATGGAAGATGTGGAGGAGATAGCCGGCAAGGCTGTATACGTCTCGGACGAATCCCTTCCGGAGATGTCACTTGAAGAGGACGGTTATGCCGCTCTCGTCGGATGGCTCCTGCTCACTCCTGCGGAGATGCCCGATCAAGTCGGACATGACGGGCAGGACGAGACGTCATTGCCGGCTCTGACCGGCAATCTATACGAAGTCGGAGAGATCACGGACTTCATCGACATTCCTAACAACCCTTGCATAGAGGTGGAAACAGAAAATGGAGCAGTAATGATACCGCTCCATGAAGATTTCATACTTTCCGTAGATCCGGAAAATCTTGAAATAATAATGCAAATTCCTGCAGGCTTGCTCTAGAGTCTGTCCTTAAGGATGAAATAATAAACGGCAAGACCAATCCAACTGCAGCAAAGCAGCGCAATTGAAATAACGATTTTGATGACCTTGTCGAGTTTTGGTTTTGCCCATACATCCTTGATGCACCAGATGCAGCAGATTGCTCCTACGAGCCAGATGATAAATGAAATCATAGTTTTATAATTTTATAGTTAATTGATAATGGTAGCATTGCGAGTTTCATACTCTGCCTTCACATCCTGATAGAAGGCAGCGACTGAAGCATAGGTATATGGCACCAGCCAGAAATAACCGATGCCGAGAGTCAATATGCCAAGGAGAATCCATCCGAGGAAACTGAGTCCCAGAAAGAGCAGGTCGAACTTGTGTCCCTTCATCATCTTCTGACTTAAGTTGATGGCCTCATTTGCCGACAATTCAGGATTGTCCACAAGAATGAACGGAGTCAGCATATATGCAAAGGACTTCACGAGACCAGGAATAAACAGCAGAAGTGACCAAAGGAAAATGAATATTCCCATCAGAAGAGTTCCCCACATATTATGTCCCCACCTGCCGAAGCCGATTCTGAACATATTGGATGTCAGGGAATCATCCCCATTTGCAAGAAGATCTTTATGTGCGTTGTAGTATCCCACCTGAAGAGGCATCAGCACAAGAAACATGAAGCCCATCACCAAAGCATACACAGTCCAGAACACCCCATCTGCAACTTTCGCCGGGTCGATCAGTTGCAACGTCAGACTTGGCACAATCGCAAGCAGCATATAGACGATCGTACACACCACCGCCGGTGCCCAATGACCTTTGAGAGCGGCAAGCGCGGCATTCTTGTATTCCTGATTAGTTTTCATGATTATGGAATCTAATAAGACAATTCAATTGATGCGATCATATCGTCAAGACAGAAATTCAAAGGGACATCCGGCTTTGTCGAAGTCACTGTGAATTCCACATATTCGACTGATCCCAGTTTGCTAAGATTGAATGCTGTCCATGTAGATACTATGGAGTCCTTTTGAGCTGAGAAATCCGCCAAGGCAATCTCTGCCTCCCCTGTCTTCGAACCGTCAAGATAACCTGTCGCCTTGAGCGTCAGCCTGTCACCCATCTCAAAATTAGCGAGCACAGAATCAGCAGCCTCTACCGTATTGGTCACATAGCATCCTATCATCGTGCATGTTCCATATTTCCTTAACATGAACTGGATGTCATGCTCAGGCATGTCTGTCGTATTACGATATACCATATAGGTATTCGCTTCCTTTGAAAGCAGATCATAGAGGCGGTCAGCATTGTTTCCGCCCTCATCTGCCTTTACCGGCGAAAGATGGGATGCGATGAATCCTCCGATGACATCTGTCTTGTCCGCATTCAGCTTATGATAGAGGCCCAACTGATCGAAACCGATTCCAAGGTCCAATTCTGTATCAAACATAAGGCTGTCAGCACCGAAGAATGAAGGATAATCCACCCATGTGAACTCAAAATCCGCAAATAGCGTGTATGACTGCTTTATCTCCGAATCAAGGTTAAAACAGGACACAGCCATCGCAGCAACCGATAAGATGATGATAAAACGTTTCATTTTCAATCTTTCCTACTAACTTATTATTTACAAAGTTATTAAAATTTCACATAATTAGATTATCGACACTGATATTTCCGCTACAAATGCGGCAGAACCTGTAAGCCACACCTCTGCCGCACCGCCCTCCAGTGGTACAAAATCCACTGCAAGGGAATCTCTTCTGGCCCTGACGTCATACCTCACCTTCAGCCCTTCCGTCATCGACGGAGCGACACCTTTGACATATGCAGCGACACACGAAGCCACGATTCCCGTACCGCAGGCGAAGGTCTCGTCCTCCACCCCTTTCTCATAAGTCCGCACCTTCAGCACGCCATCGCATGGCTCGACATAGTTCACATTCGCTCCGACAGGAAGCAGTTCCGCAGCTTTATACCTTATCTCACGACCTTCACCGACCACATCATATCCGTCCGCATTCTCGACAAAACGCACATAATGGCGCGTGCCTGTATCCAGAAAATAACCGTCAGACGGCACATCCGGGCCTGTCAGAACATCATGATGATGTATCTCAGACACATCCTTCATCTTAAGACGCACCGTCTTCACACCATCCTTTTCCTCAAGAATCTGAGCGGTATGGAAGCCGTCAGCCGCCTCAAAGTCGAAATGTGTGAGACCGCAGTCGGCGGCAAAGGCCACGATACACCGTCCGCCGTTTCCGCACATCATTCCTCCGGATCCGTCGGAATTGTAATATACCATACGGAAATCGTAACTTCCGCTCTTTTCCAGAAGCATGAGTCCGTCAGCGCCCACTCCATATCTGCGGTCGCATACAGAGGCAATCTGTTCGGGAGTCAGAGAGACGGCACCGTCCCTGTTGTCTGCAATCAGGAAGTCGTTTCCTGCACCTTGGTATTTATAGAATTTCATATCAGTTCCTTTTTCAAGAGTCGGGCGAGAAGGACAAGACCTTCTTTCATCCTTTCCGGGCTCATGAAGGAGAAGTTCAGCCTCATAGTGTTCTTTCCACTACGGTCCGGATGGAAGAATTCTCCGGCCACATAGGCTACACCCGCTTCAAGAGCGACATCATAGAATTTCACGGCATCAAAACCTTCAGGCATGGTCAGAAACAGGAAGAGGCCGCCCTCTGGACGGGTCCACCTGACACCTTCAGGCATATGTTCCTCCAGAAGCGACAGCAGTAGATCCCTCTTTCCTTTATAAAGCGTCACGCTCTTCTTCAGATTGGCATCCAGTCTGCCGCTGCTCAGGAATTCCGCAGCCACATACTGGTCAAAAACAGGCGGACAGAGATCCAGAGACTGCTTGCAGACATATATCTTATCCAGGATATCTGGGTGCGCTATCGCCCAGCCCAGACGGAATCCCGGAGCGAAAATCTTCGAAAACGACCCTAGATGGACAACATGGTCAGGAGCAAGGGAATACATCGTAGGGATATGCTCCCCTTCGTATCTTAGTTCCCTGTAAGGACTATCCTCGACGATCAGGAAATCATGTCCCTTCGCAAGATCCACAAGAACCTGCCTCTCCTCCAAGGTCAGAGACTCGCCCGACGGATTCTGAAAATCCGGGATCATATAGAGGAACTTCACCGTCTTTCCTTCCGATTCCACTTTCCGAACGGCCTCATTATAAGCCCTTCGGAATGCGTCGAATCCCTGACAATGAGCCACTCCCCTTATGTCTGCGCGATATGAGCAGAAGGACTGAATCGCTCCGAGATATGACGGGCTTGAGGTCAGAACCACATCTCCCGGATTCACAAGTACTCTCGTACATACATCGATGCCCTGCTGGGAGGATGAAGTGATCTGAACCCTCTCCACCGGGACCCCATATCTTTTCGCAACCTCCGCGCGAAGTTCCGGAACTCCCTGAGTGGCACCATACTGGAATGCCTTTCCTGCGTATTTGTCTATGACTTCAGACATCGTCCTGCGGATCTCCTCCAGCGGGAAGGTCTCGGCAGAAGGATATCCTCCGGCAAATGAATAA
The DNA here is from genome assembly GCA_964645495.1 of uncultured Muribaculaceae bacterium. Taxonomy (GTDB): domain Bacteria; phylum Bacteroidota; class Bacteroidia; order Bacteroidales; family UBA932; genus Cryptobacteroides. The sequence continues at coordinate 8,314 of CAZYCJ010000061.1, read as the reverse complement.
ATGGAGTTCAGGTCGACCTTCTTGAATATCTCTCTGACAGGAGACCTGAAGAACGAACCTACATCCTCTGAAAACAAATTATCGTACATATTCATTATCTGAGCATGTCTTCCAAGGTGATGGAGCCTGAAGTCTTTGCATCACGATATTTCACGATGACCGGGCAATAGAGATGGACTCCCTGCTCAGCACCAGGACCTTTACTTATAGGTCTGCTTCCTGCCACTACCACCGCTCGTGACGGCACAACCATCTGTCCGTTCTCATTGGCACGGATGTATTCGCCTGTGGTGGCATCGAAGATCGCTGTGGATGCATTGATGATGACACCTGTGCCGATGACGGCATTCTCCTTCACGATCGTACCTTCGTAGATGCCGCAGTTTCCGCCTATGAAGACATTGTCCTCAATGATCACAGGAAGGGCTCCGACGGGTTCAAGAACGCCTCCGAGTTGGGATGCGGCAGATAGGTGCACATGTTTCCCCACCTGTGCGCACGATCCCACAAGAGCATGCGAGTCGATCATAGTGCCTTCGTCGACATAGGCTCCGATATTGACATATGCCGGAGGCATCATGATCACAGAAGGTGCAAGATATGCTCCTGCACGGACGCTGCTGCCCCCGGGAACTATCCTGACTCCGTTCTCAGCAGTGAACTTTCTTGCAGGAATGGTATCCTTGTCAAAGAAGGAGAACTGGCCCTGGGTCATGTCCTCGAGTCTGCCAAGGCGGAAACCTGACAAGATCACTTCCTTTACCCAGGAGTTGACTTTCCATTCTCCGTCCACCTTTTCCGCGACCCTCACCTTTCCGGCCTCCAGATCCGCTATCGTCTGAAAAAATCTATTTCTTTCCTCCATTGTTTCAAATCAGTTTTAAGTCCTTGATTGTCTGAACCATCAGGTCGTATGTAGACTGCTGAGCCGGCACAAGAGGCAGACGGAACTCATTCTCTATCAGCCCCATGGCATGCATCGCAGCCTTTGCAGGGATAGGATTGCTCTCCACGAAGCAGTTCGTGAAAAGCGGAGTCAGTTCCTCATTAAGTCTGTAGGCCTTCTCCCTGTAACCGCCCTGGATGGCCTTCACAAAACGAGCCATGTGCTCCGGAGCGACATTGGAGGCAACGCTGATGATGCCTGCCCCGCCCTTCTCCATCATCCATAGAGTGTCGTCATCGTTGCCGCTTAGCACCATGAAATCCTTCGGAGCATTACGCAGGATCTCCTCGATCTGCCCCTTGTTGCCTGAAGCCTCCTTGACAGCCACGACATTGTCGATTTCCGCCAGACGGAGCGTCGTCTCCGCCGACATGTTCACTCCCGTACGGCCCGGAACATTATACAAGACGACCGGCTTGTCAGTGGACTCCGCGACCGCCTTGAAATACTGATACTGTCCCTCCTGGGTCGGCTTGTTGTAATATGGTACGACAATAAGAAAGGCATCCACGCCATACGGCTCCAGCATCCGCATGCTTCTGATCGTGTGCCGGAGGGAGTTGGTGCCGCCTCCGACCACGACAGGAAGGCCGTTTGAACGGGCCTTCGCAACTTGAAGCACCTTTATACGCTCATCATCCTCAAGACATGGTGTCTCGCCGGTGGTTCCCAGAGGCACGAGAAAATCGATTCCCGCCTCCACCTGACGGTCCACCAATGCAGCAAAGGCATCATAATCGACTTCTCCGTCCTTGAACGGAGTGATTAACGCCGTGCCACAACCTGTAAGATCTATATATCTGTTCATATTCATTTATCGCTTTATAAGAAGATCCTTGAATTCACGGACTCCTGAAAGGCCTTCGGTCATAAGGGCGGCATCGACCGCACCGGCAGCGAATCCCTCGCGGGAGAACGCCTCATGAGTCATGGTGATACGGTCATTCATGCCCTCGAATCCGACAGTATGGATGCCTGGGATCTCTCCGCAGCGCACCGACTGCACATCGGTCTTCACGCCCATGTTGGTATCGACTATTTCCGCCAAGGTCTTCGCAGTACCGCTCGGTGCATCAAGCTTATGGCAATGATGCATCTCCACCATATACGGACTGTAGCCTCCTGTCTTTCCGAGCATTGCAGAAATGCACTCGGTCACAGCGAAGAACACATTCACGCCGACGGAGAAGTTGGTCGCCCATATCATCGGCGTTCCGCATTTCTCGAAGTACGCGATCACCTCATCCTTGATGTCGGCCCAGCCTGTGGTACCCACGACCACGGCCTTGAAGTTCTCGGCCAGAAATCTGTAGTTCGCCTTGAAGGCATCCGGAGTCGTGAAGTCAATGCATACGCATTCCCTGGCCAGGGACGGATCAGTCTGAGTTACAGCCTCGCTCCATCCAGCATATTCCAGGCCCCTCGAAAGAATGATCTTCTCGACCATCCTTCCCATTTTTCCGTATCCGCTGATATATATTTTCATATTCTAAAAAGTCTCCAGTTCTTCAGGATGGTCGAAGAGGTGGTCGTGAAGATCCTGAACGACCTCCGTAAGTTCCTCACGGTCAACGACGAAGCTGATGTTCACAAACGATGCGCCCTGCGATATCATATATACATTGCATCTCTTCAAAGGAGCAAATGTCTTTTTGAGCATTCCGTTCAGACGGACGATATTCTTTCCGATTACCGACACCTGAGCCTTGTCGTCATCGACGATCACATCCGCAAACTCCGAAAGTTCGGCCACCACCCTGTCTATCTTCTCCGAAGCATCGACCGTCACGGAGATATTGGCCTCCGAGGTACTGATGAGGTCTACGGACACCTTGTTCTCACTGAAGATCTCGAATACACGGCGAAGGAAGCCGGAGGTATTGATCATCCTCATCGAGAAGATATTGATCACGCGGATATTCTCCTTGAATGACACCGACTTCACTCCGTCCTCGATGAGTTCGTTGCGAAGGATGGCCGTTCCCTTTCCGGAAGGGTTCATCGAATTGAGGACATAGATCGGAATGTTCTTCTTCACTGCAGGTTCTATTGTCAGAGGATGGAGTACCTTTGCACCGAAATGGGCCATCTCGGCAGCCTCCTCAAAGGAAATCTTCTCCAGATACTTGGTATTCTGCACCTTGCGGGGATCGGCAGTGCGCACTCCGTCCACATCTGTCCAGATCTCGATCTTTTCAGCATCGATTGACATTCCGATAAGGGACGCCGAATAGTCCGAACCGCCTCGTCCGAGGACAGTCTGCTTTCCTGCAAGATTTGATGCTATGAAGCCTTGGGTGATCACTGCATCCATTCCCTTGTATGCCTCTTCCACCATACCAGGAACTCTCGCCACGATCTCCTCCACCACCGGTTCGCCCTTGAGATATGAGTCATTGGTGATCATCATCTTGCGGGCATCGATCCAGTTGGTGCGGATGCCTTTTGCATTCATTGCATAGCAGATGATAGTGGACGAAAGGAGTTCTCCGTTGGAGATGATGATGGCCTTGTTGCGGTCCGAAAGTTCTCCCACAGCACAGACTGCATTGGCAAGGGCGTCGAGTTCGTCACAGATGGCATTCACCTGGGCGACGGCGTTTTCCTTCTGCACAGGATTCTGTTCGAGGAGTTCGCATGCCAGAGAGACATGGCGCTGACGGAGTTGGAGAAGGAGGTCCTTGGTCAGGGCCGAGTCCTTGGATGCCGCCGCATCCGAAATCCTGTAAAGGAGGTCTGTGACCTTGGAAAGGGCAGAAACCACGACAACCGGCTTCTTGTCCAGTTTGCCTCCGATGATGAATATCGTTCTTGTAATCGCTTCAAAATTCGCGACGGACGTGCCGCCGAACTTCATTACTATCATAATATTTTTCCTTGTTTATTCTAGTGCCTGCGTATTATATCAGCATATATGCGGATATAATTGTCTATTGCGTGTCCGATGTCTTTGAGCAGGATATGCTCCTCCGGGCGATGGGCGACGAGGATGGAGCCGGGACCGCAGAGAATCTTATGGCCGAAGCACTTCAGTTGTGGAGCATCGCTGCCGAAGGCAACAGGCTTCGACGGGAAACCCTCGAACACTTCAAATCGGGTCGGGGTATCGCCTCCAAAAGCCTTCACGGACATGGATTTCTGCCACAGGGCGACTTCTTTTGCCACAATATCCGAACCGTCCTGCACCTGTCTGCGTCCGAATCTCAGTCTGGCATCCGGACCGGCCATGTTCTTCATCACATTGCACACCATCTCATCAGACTCGAAGGTGGTTCTGAAGTAGACCCTGCAAGTGAGACTGTCGCTGAGGATGTTCTGCGGATTGTCGCTTACGAGTTTTCCGATGTTCCATGTGGTCTCTCCCAGAATCGGGTCCGTCGGGAAGACAATGCTTCTGAGGGCATTGACGAAGTCATTGAAATGCATGACAGCACTATGTCCGTTTTCCGGATATCCCGAATGGCAAGGCTCGCCCGTGAAGATTACTTCAAACGATTTGGTGCCCTTCGCCGCCGATGCCATGCAGTTGTCTGTCGGTTCGCCGACGATGACCCAGGAAGATGTCTCGACTCCGCTCGACATGACAGCATCAAAAGCCTTTGCTCCGAATGACCCGGTCTCTTCGCCTGCAAGAAGCAGGAGGGCAAAACCGGTATGTCCTTCAGCCTCCAAGGCCTTGCAGGCCTCGTACATCGCGAAGATCTGTCCCTTAGCATCGCAGGTCCCACGGCCAAAAATCACCTCATCCTTTCGTTCAGGATGACAAGTCTCATGGCCAGGTGCTATATATGGAGGGACGGTGTCGAGATGGGTGCAGAAAAAGACTTTCGGCTCGCCCCATTTCACAAGAATGTTCCTTGTGCCGTCTCCTACCTCGAAGACTTCGACTGTCCTGCCCTCCCCTGCCAGTTCAACCGCCAGCATGTCAGCCAGTTCCACCTCTTTTCCCGAAGTGGAGTCCACGCTAAGAATCTTATGAAAAAACTCGATGTTCATATACAAAAAGCAAAGAACACATAAAGAGGCATTCTTTGCAAAGATAGTCATTTTTGCAATACGAAAATCTAATTGACCACGATTTCGTCAAGGAAGAGGAAGCCCCGCATCGTACTTCTGTAGGCATGGTAGCGGACATACCGCGCCTTGACTTCACATATCGTGTCGAAACTGCGGAACAGAAGGTCAGGGGCCTTCACCGAAACATCATTCCAGACCGTAGTCACAAGACGGAAATCGACTCCGTCCTCAGACACCAGGATGTCCACTTTCCGAGGCATGAAGACGCCGGGGCCGATCAGCTGCATAAAGGTACCGCCAACATAAGACACATCCCTGACAGATCCAAGGTCAATGGTCACATCTATGTCCGACAGGAAGCCCTGCCACCTCTGATCGCTGTAGGTCCATCCTCCGATGACTCCGTCGGTGAAAGTGGACTCTCCAGCAGCGGGATAGTATCTGGGCCACGGAAGATCCGGATTGTACGTCACCTTGCAGCCTTTCGCCTTATGGTCCAGCCCCGTCTGGGCAAGTTTCCTTTCTCCATATTCGGAGGCAAGGTCAAAGGTCTTGTATCCCATGGAGCGAAGCATCTCCAACACCGGCACCGCCCTCCTTCTGAAATCTGCGAGATCCTTCTTTTCCGCAGGACTCCATGCGGTCTCCGCAATCGCCAATGCACGAGGCCAGTACATATACTCGGCATGTTCGTCGGCAGGTATGTATTCCGCCCAAAGATTGGCCTGCAGGCCTTTCAGATGGTGCAGTTTGTCCTCCGGCATCGACGGCTCCACAGGTTCGTAGACATAGACCGAATCCAACGGAAGATAGCCCCCGATGGATTCCGGTTCCTTGAACGGAGCATCCTGTGCATGATCGAGATAACAATACCGTCCCGGGGTCATGATGACATCGTGCCCCATCTCCATCGCCTGTATTCCGCCTTCAGTGCCCCGCCACGACATGACGGTAGCATCCGGCGCCAGGCCTCCGTCGAGAATCTCATCCCATCCGATGATCCTGCGTCCCTTCGAATTGACGAACCTTTCGATACGGCGGATCATATAACTCTGTAGTTCATCGACATCTGTAAAGCCTTCCTGACGCATTCTTTCCTGACATTTCGGACAGGTCTTCCAATGCTGCTTGCCGGCCTCGTCGCCTCCGATATGGATATACTCCGACGGAAAGACGTCCATCACTTCCGTCAATACGGTCTCGAGAAAATCAAACACAGCATCATTGCCGACGCAGAAATCACTATCCTTATAGGGTTCGCCGCTGCACCCCAGTTCGGGATAGGCGACCAGCACCTCCTCACTGTGGCCCGGCATCTCGATTTCCGGAATGACCTCTATATGCCTTTGGGTGGCATATTCCACGATCTCGCGCAATTCTTCCTTGGTATAATATCCTCCTTCGGCGCCATCAGCCCCTTCCTCGGAATATCTTGCCCCCGATGATGTCCATTCCTTCCAGGTCCTGCCGACCCGCCACGCCGCCATTTCAGTCAGACGCGGAAACGCATCAATCCGCATACGCCACCCTGCAGCATCGGTAAGATGGATATGCATCCTGTTCATCTTGAACATCGCCATCGCATCTATCTGCTTTTTCAGAAAATCCACGCTACGGAAATGTCTCGACACATCGAAATGCATTCCCCTATATGGAAAGCGCGGATAATCGGTTATATCGCAGCAGCATATCTCCTTTATCTCCCCATCCCTCGTCATCTGGCGAAGAGTCTGAAGCGCATAGAATTCACCGGCATCAGAAGAGGCTCTGACTATCACACCTTTCGGAGTCACGGTCATGAAATATCCTTCAGCGCAGACTTTCTTGTCCCTTACTCTCTTGAACTTTATGAAAGGCTCGTCTGAATAACTGTAAATTCCATCGTGAGGTTCATAAGAAGACGGAGCGGGAATCACCACCTCAGGCCCCTGCGCGTGCATATAGAGAGCGGCAGCAAAGAATATCAGCAAGAAAAGATATCGCTTCATGTCATCATTCATTAAGACAAATGCAAATATAATTATAATATCGGAACCTGACAGAAGTGCAAATTTAATTTGGTTTATTTTGTAAACTTGTTTATATTTGCATCGTGATCATAGGAAGGGATTCTGTCCTGCCTGTCCGGAAAGGCAGGACGGGATCTAGAAAGTTCAACAGTTTAACTAAACACAATCTTATGGAAACCAATGAATTGACACCTGAGAAGAGTTTTCAGATCATCAACGAAGCAATCGAGAAAAGCAGAAAGGACTTCGAGGAAGGAGCAGGATCTCCGATGACATTCTGGGGAACGGTCGTACTTGTATTCTCCATAATAGTATGGGCAATGTTGCAGATGACCGGAAATCCGTACTGGAATTTCTTCTGGTTCGGCATTCCGGTAGCCGGCTGGCCGCTTTTCTGCATCTTTATCAAGGGGAAATGCAAAAAAGGGGGCAAGAGTTTCATCAGCCACCGCTTAGGACAGATCTGGCTGACATATGGAATCTTCGCCACAATACTTGCAACAGCATTCGCATTCATAGCGCCGCAGCTGACGGGATTCCTGACAGTTTCGCTACTCGGATTCGCAGCAGCAGTGTCAGGATTCATCCTGAATAACAATTATATAACAGCAGGGGGATTCATCACAGGTATCGGATGCACCATAGCGCTGTTCTATGCACAGAATGAATTCGCACCGTTATGCGTTGCACTCGCTTCTATACTTACCCTAATAGTTCCCGGAATGATGACAAATAAGAGAGCCAAATAAAAGACAACGTTATGTTCAAGAAACTGGACCCGTTACTCCATTCAGAACTGCGACTGGCAGTGATGTCTGCACTTGTGGATCTCGAAGAGGCCGACTTCGTCTATCTCCGGGAAGCGACAGGAGCTACTGCCGGCAACCTCAGCGTCCAGATAGACAAACTGACGACTGCAGGATACATCACCGTGGAAAAGGGCTTCAAGGGAAAAAAGCCGCAGACCACCTGCAGAATCACTCAGACAGGACTCCAGGCCTTTGCTGATTATGTCGATGCTCTGAAAACCTATCTGAACAAATAGGATATACATCCACGAAAAAGGCCTGATCATATTGATCAGGCCTTCTTTGTGGAGATAGTCGGAGTCGAACCGACGACCCTCTGCTTGCAAAGCAGATGCTCTAGCCAACTGAGCTATACCCCCGCTTGGTAGTCCCGAGCAGACTTGAACTGCTGACCCCTACATTATCAGTGTAGTGCTCTAACCAACTGAGCTACGGGACTGTATAATTAAAAAGATTGAAGAAAAGCAAGACTTACTGACCTTGCAATCCACCGCGAAGCTCGTGTCATCGACACGCTCCAAAAAGGAGGTGTT
>CAZYCJ010000060.1:8003-12385 GCA_964645495.1 uncultured Muribaculaceae bacterium | reverse complement strand
CCGGATATCAGGAGGCTATCAGAAAGATCAAGCGATATATGGAAGACGAGGAGAATCTCTCCAAGGCGGCTTCCAAGATCGTGAAGAGCAGACATGCTGTAGAAGAAGAGGAGGAACAGAACTATGGTAACTAAAATGACCAAATATTCCTTCGTTCTCCTGAGCGGAGAGAAGGAAGGCTTCCTGGAGCAGCTTCAGGAACTTGGAGTCGTGGACATCAGCCGTTCTGTCAAGCCTGTCGACCAGGACTCTTCCGAGATGCTTACAAGAGCGACAAGAGCTAAGAAGGTACTCGAGTTCCTTGAAAGCGTCGACTACTCTAAAGACGCTGACGCAGAAGCGATTGCAAAGGCCACTGTAACTGTGGAGGATGATCCTGTCACCTTCGTGGAAGCGACCAATGCAAGGCTTGCAGAACTGGGCGTCTCTCTCTCCGCTGCCGCAAAACAGATGGAAGCAAGACTTCCATGGGGAGACTATGACAAGAAAGCCCTCGATTCGATTTCAGACCTCGGATACAGGATCCGCTATTATGTGACGGACAAGAAGAGGTTCGAAGAAGGATGGGCTGAACTCTACCCTCTCCAGGTCGTCGAGGACGACGGAAAGAAGGTATGGTTCGTGACTGTGGCTCCTAAGGCGGATGATTATTCATTCCCTGTCAGCGAAGTCCAGGCTCCTGCCGACACATTCGCTGCTGCGAAGGCTGAGATGGAAAGTCTGCACCATGAGATGATTCTCTGCAAGGCGGGACTTCTCAATGCCAAAGACTACATTCCTGCCATCAGGGAGATAAGGAACAGCGATCTCGTGGACCTCGACCGTTATCTGGCGGATTCAGCCGCACAGAGCGTTGCAGACAATTACGTCACCGTCTTTACAGGCTTTGCACCTGTGGATAACGATCAGGAACTGACAGAAGCCTTTGACAAGATGGGTGTCCTCTACATCAAGGAGGATGCAGTCGAGGAGGACAATCCTCCTATCAAACTGAAGAACAACTGGTTTGCCCGTCAGTTCGAGGTATTCACCGGAATGTACGGAATGCCGGTATACAGCGAATTCGATCCGACAAGCGTGCTGGCGCCGTTCTACCTTCTCTTCTTTGCGATGTGTATGGGAGATGCAGGTTACGGTATCGTCCTTCTGCTTTTCGGGCTCGCCCTCAACAAAGGATGGGTGAAGTTCGCGATGTTTGACGGTCTCGGCACCATCATATCCATCCTTGGAATCGGTACGGCAGTGGTAGGAACGGCATTGGGAACATTCTTCGGAATGCCTATCATCAACCTGCTAGGCCCGGACTCGGCACTCAGAGGTTATTATGAATTTGTCGGAGGCAATATCGCGACTCCGATGGGAGACCTTCCTTTCCAGATGCTCCTTGCTCTGGGAATCGGTATCTTCCACATCTGTCTCGCTATGGTCATCAAGGCTGTAGGATATACTCAGCGTTTCGGAATCAAGGAGAACATCGCCACTTGGGGATGGATTATCCTGATCGTCGGAGGTCTGATCGTGGCGCTCCTCGGAGTGGGTCACATCCTTTCTGCCGGTGCCATCAAGTGGGCGGTCATCGTGATCGGCGTGGTCTCAGCACTTGCCATCTTCATCTTCAACACTCCGGGAAGGAACCCGCTCATCAATGTGGGTGCCGGATTGTGGGATACCTACAATATGGCTACGGGTATCCTCGGTGACGTGCTGAGTTACATCCGTCTCTTTGCTCTCGGACTTGCAGGTGGTATGCTCGGTGCAGCATTCAACGACCTCGCGATGATGGTCAAGGGAGACAGCATCATCACCTGGTTTCCTTTCATCCTGATCCTTCTGTTCGGCCATGTGCTCAATGTACTGATGTCGGCACTCGGATCGTTCGTCCATCCTCTCCGTCTTACATTCGTCGAGTATTTCAAGAATGCCGGCTATGAAGGAAAGGGTGCAAAATACAATCCTTTAACAAAAACAATGAATCAATAAATAATTAAAACAAAAAACTATTATGGAACAGATTTTAGCGTACATCGGCCTCGCTTGCATGGTAGGTCTCGCAGGTATCGGAAGTTCTTACGGTACTACAATCGCTGGTAACGCAGCAGAAGGTGCATTGAAGAAGAATCCTGAGAAGTCTTCAGGTTACATGATTCTTTCGGCGATGCCTGCAACACAGGGTCTCTACGGTTTCGTGGCGTTCCTCATGTGGATGGGCAAGGTTGCTGCAGTAGGTGCAGGTGATCCTGCAGGTTACAAGTATTTCGCTATCGGTATCGCAGTAGGTGCAGTTCTTCTCATCTCTGCTATACGTCAGGGTCAGATATGTGCTAACGGTATCATCGGTATCTCACAGGGTCACGATGTTCAGACCAATACCATGATCTACGCCGCTCTCCCTGAGTTCTACGCGATCCTTTCACTCATCGCTGCCCTCATGGTATAGTCTTCGGTCTACCATTAAACCAATATCGGCACTTTGTACCGGTGACCCCCGCCTCCCTATGGGAGGTACCCCCTAGCCGGGGGTGGCATGTCACCTATGACAAAGTGCCGATATTGGTGTTATTGCAGACGGATTACATTTCGTCAGGAGCGTACTTGAAAGGATCGAGCGGAGACTTGTAGTCGCAGTAGTCCGATTCTACAAAGAAACGCTTGAGTTCGATCTCGGCATTCTCCAAAGAGTCAGAGGTATGCACGATATTCTCCTGGGCGCTGAGGCTGTAGTCTCCACGGATTGTGCCTGGAACAGCCTTGCTGGCCTTTGTAGCACCTGCCATGTCACGTACTACCTGAACTGCGCTGAAGCCTTCCCAGCAGCAGAGGATTACAGGAGCAGCCATCATTCCGTCACGAAGCCAAGGGAAGAAAGGCCTGTCGAGAAGATGCGCATAATGCACCTTGAGGATTTCCTCATCGAGTTGGACCATCTTCATTGCAACGAGTTTGAGACCTCTCTTTTCGAAACGAGAGATCACTTCGCCCACGAGACCTCTCTGGAGGCATCCGGGCTTAAGAATTACCAAAGTTCTTTCCATAATATTTCAGTGTTACCAATTTACTTTCTGTCTTGAGAGAGGCATGGTCATACAGCGCGCACCACCACCGCCTCGAGGAAGTTCAGAACCGTCAATCGCCACAGCGCAGAGTCCGTCACCCATCACTGCAGCATCATTCTTTCCGGAAATGAAGTCGGCAGCCTTTACGATATTGAACCCGTTTTTCGACAGTTGCTCAAGAGTATGGACATTTCGCGCATATGTAAGCACCTTTCCCGGAGCGAAGGCAAAGAAGTTGGCACCGCTATGCCACTGCTCCCTCTCCTGATCCCATTCGTCGTCACCTCCGCAGATGATCGGCTTCAGATCCATTCCCAGCTTCTTGAGTGCAGGCAGAAGTCCGGCCACAGGCTTGATCGAAGTAACCTTTCCGTCCTCTATGACAATATGCACGGTCTGAAACTGGTTGGCCTGCATGATCAAAGGCTTGAACACCATGCACTTGTCACGGTCAAGAAGAGTGAACACCATATCAAGATGGATGAACGACTCCGGCTCCGACGGCAACTGCTGCACAAGCACATGATACTTACCCGGAGGACAGTTCCGCCTGAATCTGTCGATCATGAAGTCTATGCCCTGAGGAGTGGTACGGACACCATTTCCGACGATAAGTATATCCTCACGCGCCACGATGATGTCACCGCCTTCCATGATGACAGGAGATGTGGACGGAGTGACAAGGTTCGCATCCACCACTTCACAGTCGAACGCCCCGCTGCTGCGGTAGATCGCATCCATTATCAGAGACTCGCGCATCCTCACCCTGCTGGCCATACGGCAGACCAGGGCCTGACCGCCGATGGTGACAGCCGCATCTCTGGTGAAGTAGAAGTTATAAAGCGGATAAAGCGCGTAATATTCATTCTTGAGATATGAAGTCAAGGTATCGATCTTCGCAGGAAGGCCCTCGATCAGCACACGGGCAAGATCGGAAGATTTCATCTCCATCAGCATGTCAAGGTAAGGCATCACGTCCTCGGTCTCACATATTCGTCTGATCAGATCCGCGCGAGGTTTCCACTGATCAAGCACCATGACAAGAAGATCCCTGACCTCATATACCTTGGCAACCTTAGAAAGGACACCCGAGAGTTGTTCATATTCATTCTGAGCGATGGAAAGGTTCAGGATATCACTATATAAAGCTCTCTGCACATTCCTCGGAGTCATATTCTCCACCTCAGCGCCCGGACGATGGAGAAGAACCGCATCAAGTCTTCCCACCTCCGACTGAATATCAATTTTCAATTTTTCCTGATTCATAGATAAATATTTATCAACAATATCAGCCTGCAAGTTAATAATTTATTTTCAAAGTAGAAAAAA
>CAZYCJ010000060.1:2317-7903 GCA_964645495.1 uncultured Muribaculaceae bacterium | reverse complement strand
TACGGTGAAAAGCGCTCTCAACGAGATGACGATGATCGCCGAAGGCTATTTTGCAGCCGAATGCATCAAGCACATCAACGAGAAGCACGGAGTGGACATGCCTATCGCAGATATGGTATATGATGTTCTCTACAAGCGCGTAAATCCTCGTAGGCGGATGAAGGAACTTACCGACCGTCTTTAACCCCCAAAAAACACTTATCATACATCATGAAAGGAAAAATCTTAGGTTTCATATCAGTCATCGTCGTCCTGGCACTGGCGGCATTCGTATACTTCAAGTTCTATTTCGTGTTCGGAGAAGGCGTCAAAGCCGGCGAACTGAACTATGTCGTATACAAGGGATATGTATTCAAGACTTATGAAGGAAGGGCCATCCAGGCCGGCTTCGGAAAAGGCAAGGGAACTAATGCCGGAGCCATCCAGTCCTATGAATTCGACTTCTCCATCACAGATCAGGCGATAGCAGACTCCCTGATGCGCTGTGGAGGCAAGACCGTCGAACTCGGCTACAAGGAATACCTCGGCGCTCTCCCATGGAGAGGGAAGCAGAGATACATTGTAGACAGAATCGTATCAGTAAGAGAATAAAAATCATAACGACATGAAGAAGACAATATTGTTCCTGGGCACATTGTGTCTGGGTTTTGGTGTGTCAGCACAGACAGGCATAGTAAGCACCCGACCGGCAAATGATACTGACGGAAAGATACTTACAATGGATGAGACCATCCTTTCAAGGGAACTTGCCCCTGAAAATCTGTACTGCCAATGGATCACTGACAATGAAGTCCTCATGAGAAAGGACGGGAAATGGCAGTTATGGAACATGGCTGACGGATCGTATTCTGATTATGTACCTGCCAGAAAGATGAGGGATGCCTACACTCAGGGGCAGAGCCTGTATCTCCGTCTCGGAGATGACATCACGACTCCGATAGCAGTGAGCGACGATGAAAATATCACATACGGGCAGTCAGTAAGCAGAAACGAATTCGGCATCGACGGAGGCATCTTCTGGTCGCCAGACAGCAGCAAAGTGGCTTTCTACAGGAAGGATGAGTCTAAAGTGACCTCTTTCCCGCTCCTTGACATCACCACCCGCACAGGCAGCCTGAAGAACATCAGATATCCTATGGCAGGAATGGATTCGGAGAATGTCGGACTCGGCATCTACGACATAGGTTCATGCAGCACGGTGTATGTAAAGGCAGACGATTTCGGATACGACCAGTATCTCACCAACATATCGTGGTCTCCTGACGGGAAACTCATCTTCATCCACATCCTCGACAGAAGCCAGAAGCATATGCGCCTTAACGTATATTGCTCAAAGACCGGAGAATTCGTGAAGACGCTCCTGACAGAAGACAATGACAGATATGTCGAGCCGCAGGATCCCGTAAGATTCATCAAGGGATCAGACAAGTTCTTCATCTACCGCACCGACAACAGGGACGGCTACAGAAACCTCTACCTCTGCGACCTTGATGGAAACGTGAGAAGGCTGACTTATGCTGATGCAGATGTCAGTTATGTGGCGGATGACGGTAAATACATATGGTACACTTCAGCCGAGGTGTCCCCTGTCGAGAACCATCTCTTCAGGATCTCCATAAAGGTGCCGAAAAAAGCGACGAAAGCAGACCAGATAAAGATAGGAAAGCCAGAAAGGCTTACCCGCGAAGCGGGATGGCACGACATAGCCATGAGTCCTGACTGCAGACACTTCATCGATTCATGGAGCAGTCTTTCCGTACCAAGGGTCATCAACCTCTGTTCAGGAGACGGAAAGATTCAGACCAACCTCCTCACTGCAGAAGATCCGACAATGGACTATGCATATACTGAAATCAGCCTCGGTACGGTAAAGAGCGCTGACGGAAAATACGACAACTGGTACCGTCTGATCAAACCTAAGGACTTCGATCCTGCGAAGAAATACCCTGTCATCCTTTATGTATACGGAGGTCCTCACTCTCAGATGGTGCAGAACACATATTTGGCCCAGCTCCGCAGATGGGAAATGTATATGGCTCAGCGCGGCTATCTCGTTTATGTCCAGGACAACAGAGGCACAAGCAATCGTGGAGCAGAGTTTGAAAAAGCCATTCACGGACAGTGCGGACAGGCAGAGATGGCCGACCAGATGGAAGGAATAAAGATGCTCATGGAACTTCCTTATGTCGACAAGGACCGCATCGGCGTACACGGCTGGAGTTACGGAGGATTCATGACGATCTCGCTTATCACCAACTACCCTGACATCTTCAAGGTCGGAGTGGCCGGAGGTCCCGTGATCGACTGGAAATGGTACGAGGTGATGTACGGAGAGAGGTACATGGACCATCCTGACCGCAACCCGGAAGGATATGCAAAGACCAGCCTCATAAACAAGGCAAAGGACCTCAAGGGGAAACTTCTGATCTGTCAGGGTGCGATCGATCCTGTGGTCGTATGGGAGCACAGCCTCAGTTTCATCAGAGAGTGCATAAAGAACAATGTCCAGGTCGACTACTTCCCTTATCCATGTGCAGAACATAATGTCATGGGCAAGGACAGAGTCCACCTTCACGACAAGATTTCGATGTATTTTGAGGACTATCTTTAACGGATGATTTCCGTGTGCGGACGGTCCTGAACCGGTGTCGGTGAGATGGAAGTGCCGATGCCGATGATGAATTCACCGACAGTAAACGATGCCTGCACGCCGAAGGAAAACACCTCAGGCGTTGCAGGCATTCTTATTGCCGCTCCGTCTCCGGTCTTGTTCGGAAAAAGCACAGGGGAATATACCGCGACAGACTGGAAATACTGCGACCATACCATCACGCTCACCAAAGGCGAGGGATGCCAGATGAAACCTTCTCTTGTACCCATTCCCCAATTGTTTCCCCTGACCCCAAGTTGGGCACCGTACAGGATTCCTGAAAGAAAATATACATTACGGCCCAGCTTCAGCGTGTTTCCAAGCATCATCTGTTGCGAAACATAGAGTTGGGGGATGTCTATCTTGTTGTATCCTTCCAGGGTGGAAAAGAATTTTTCCGGATGCTGAAGGGAGTATTCTCCAAAACCTATGCTTCCGTCGAAGCCGAAGACATCAAGGACAGGGAAAACCGGTTTCGCGAACGGAGCGTAATCCCATGGCTCATAGCCCAGAAGATGATCTTTGGGAATGAAGAGTTCCGGGGAGAGAAGGTCAGGTATCGGCCTAGGTAGCGTGTCTTTCTTTTCCACGCGTACCGTATCCTGAGCATGGACATTCAGGTCAGTTTCCGAGGCTCCGGCATACAGTAATGACGATATGAATAAATATAGTAACATTTTGCAAGTCCGTTTTGCAGAAAATGGCAAGTACTGTGCCCTATTTCCGGCAATTATGCTAACTTTGTTAAGTTTTTCACTTTTATAAAATTTCCGCAGCGATGGGGATGAAATCTATCAAGGACATATACAAGATCGGCAAAGGCCCTTCAAGCAGCCATACCATGGGACCGTTCAAGTCCGTAAGGCATTATGTAAACCACCACGAGGAGGCCAAGGACATCCACGTGACCCTTTACGGTTCGCTTGCCGCGACCGGAAAAGGCCACTTGACCGACTGGGCGTGTGAGGATGCCTTCCGTGCCGGAAAGGTGGAGATAGAATGGCTTCCGAAGGAAGTCCTTCCGATGCATCCTAACGGAATGAAGATCGGCGTTCTATCAGAGGACGGTAGTGTAAGCGATGTATGGACCTATTACAGCGTGGGCGGAGGAGACATAGTCTGCATCGAGAAGCCGATAGAGGGAGCAGGTTGCGAAGAGGTCTACGAACTCACCACTATGAAGGAGATCATGGACTGGTGCAATGCCAACGGAAAGGCTTACTGGGAGTTCGTCGAAGAGAACGAAGGCCGCGACAGCGGCCTCTGGGAGCATCTCGAAAAAGTCTGGAAAGTCATGAGAGATGCTGTGGAACGCGGTATCGATCAGGAAGGCGCACTTCCCGGACCTCTCAACATGAGGCGTAAGGCGTCAAGTTACTTCATCCGCGCAGAGGGCTACAGCGATGTCCTCCGCACAAGGGGACTCATCTTCGCATACGCGCTTGCAGTCAGTGAGGAGAATGCCTGCGGAGGAACCATCGTGACAGGTCCGACCTGCGGATCGTGCGGTGTGCTTCCGAGCGTTCTTTTCCATATGCAGAAGTTCTACAATTTCAGCAACCAGAGGATTCTCCGCGCGCTCGCCACTGCAGGAATAGTGGGAACCGTGGTGAAGCATAATGCATCAGTGTCAGGAGCAGAGGTCGGATGTCAGGGAGAGGTCGGAGTGGCCTGCGCCATGGCTGCCGCTGCTGCGACACAACTCATGGGAGGAAGTCCCGCACAGATCGAATATGCGGCGGAGATGGGCCTCGAGCACCATCTGGGCCTCACCTGCGACCCTGTATGCGGTCTTGTCCAGATCCCTTGCATCGAGAGAAACGCATATGCAGCAGCACGTGCTTTCGATGCCGCGATTTATTCAATGTACACAGACGGAAGGCACCGCGTGTCTTTCGACAAGGCCGTGATGGTCATGAAGGAGACAGGAAAGGACCTTCCTTCACTTTACAAGGAGACCAGCGAAGGCGGTCTTGCTAAACATCTCTGATGTCATGGCCGGAAGGAAATTCGACACCTGCTTCTTCGAGCGTTATGCGCGGAACACCCTAGCTACCTTTCTAGGGCCGGAGTTCGGTGCGCTTGAGAACGAGGACAGGCCGGATCTCCAGATGCCTGACAGGTCGCTCGGGATCGAGGTGACACGTGCCATGGAGCCGCGCAAGGATGTGGCTCAGGAACTTCTTCGCGAGATGGCGGGGGCGGAGTCGCCTTCCGACGACAGGGAGGAGATTTCCAAGATCATTGAAAGCGGTTACGGCTACGGTCTCCAGGACGGACAATATATCGGTCGTCTCGAGTATGATTATTGGAGACTGGCACTCCCCTTGCGTCGTATCATCGAGAGCAAGGTGGGCAAGGTAGGAGCCGGCTTCTACGGCGATTTCAACGAATACGGTCTTTATATCTTCTGCAAGGATCATCTTTCCGAGGAGGAGGTCGTACTGACAATGGAATACACGTGTGACCTGCAGCGGCATCTCGACCTCAGGTATTCGAAGATGTATCTTTCCCTGATCGACCGTCTCTATGTCTGCGATCTTTCTGCGACAGACCCTCTCCTCCATCCCGTCAGTTTAACTTCCTTCGACATCACCCGCAAGATGTGCAAGGACTTCTTTCTGAAGTCTTTGGAATAGCAATATGATTATGGATATAGCAGTGTATACACTTACGTCGCCGCTTCATGACGAGAATGCGGTGAATGCAGTATCAAAGGACTTCATCGCCGGCATTGAGAAGGCATTGGGAACATCTCTGGACTTCAAGGGGGCTGACTTCACTGAATACGGCACCCATGACCTGGACATCATATATGTCCGTACAGGCGGTACTGAAGGGCTGTTCAAGGAAGTGTTTCCGGGACTTGGCGGAAACATTCTGCTGATGACATCCGGAAAGAGCAACTCACTTGCGGCATCGATGGAGATAATGTC
>CAZYCJ010000060.1:0-2217 GCA_964645495.1 uncultured Muribaculaceae bacterium | reverse complement strand
GACAAGGATTATCTCATGCTTCACTTCCGCGACGGTGAGGTCAGATACAGGGACGATGGCACAGGCCCAAGCGCCTACCTCGGTCATACTTTCGTCGAAGGAGATGACACGCTGCTCGTCTTCAGTCCGAGACTGTCTCCGGAAAAGGCAGCAGACGCATCTTCATGGACGATATCCTCGGCAGATGACAGATCCTTCGGTTCCGGAGCGCCTCTGGCCGCATGGAGGAAGTCCAAACCGATGAACACAGACAACACTTTGACCAGCGAACTGGATCACTGGATCTTTCTCAAGATGCCGAAGTCACTTAAACAAGGATGCACATACACGGTCAACATCCCTGAAGGGACCGGCTCAGACGTACTCACTGCCGATGTGAAATTCGACATATGGACATCGCAGTCAGAGTCCATCCATGTAAACATCCTGGGATACTCTCCACAGGAATCAGTCAAGGCTGCAGACCTGTATCTCTGGCTGGGCGATGGAGGTCAACGTGACTATTCGTCATTCGAGGGC
Organism: uncultured Muribaculaceae bacterium; assembly: GCA_964645495.1. Lineage (GTDB taxonomy): Bacteria > Bacteroidota > Bacteroidia > Bacteroidales > UBA932 > Cryptobacteroides. The sequence continues at coordinate 1,698 of CAZYCJ010000060.1, read as the reverse complement.
AACAATGTCTATCTCTACAACGTCAACACAGGGGAGAAGACAAAAGCAGGAAAGGTGAAGTTCTGGATGAGCGCAGACAAGTCCGCGAACGAAGCGAACAAGAAGAACATGACAGGCTCGGATGTATGGAACATAGATTTCAGGACGGCCAAGACAGGACGCTACCGTCTTGTTGTCGAAGGAGTCGGATGCAGCATGGACTTCGATATAGACAACGAAGTCTATTTCCAGCCATACCGTTATTCTGTGCGTGGATATTATTATATGAGACTGGGAGAACCTGTCGATCCGTCCATATCCCCTGCTCCACGTCAGCCGCAATTCATTCCTGAGGTTGACCCTATAGGTCTGACCGTATACAAGACAGACCTGCATCCATGGCATCCTGACTGGCGCAGATTGCGTGGCGACGTATGGGATGAGCCGCATTTCAAGCCGGCACTCGAATCTGCATTCTGGCAGCATCGTCTTCCCGGAAATCCCGTAAACACGGAAGTGCGCGGAGGCCATTCCGACGCTATGGACTGGGACAGACACCTTGCGCATGTCAGCAACATCTATGACATGCTGCTTCCGTTCATTCTCACCGGGGGACGTCTTGCCGAAGACAATCTCAGCATCAGAGAAAGCGGAAACGGAATTCCCGACATCATCGACGAGGCACGCAACGAAGTCGACTTCTTCCTCAGCATACGCGACGGAGAGGCATACTCGCAGGGTGTGACGAATCCATCGGCAGAATGGAGCATAATGTTCCAGGCAGGCTGCACGACCATGGCAGCCTGGGCCAATGCAGCAAACTGCGCGATGATAGCAGAGGCCTTCCGCATCAACGGCAACGAAGAACTGTGCAGATACTATACAGAGGAGGCTGTCAAGGCCTTCGGATATGCATCAGGACAGGAAGTGAGCCAACTCGATGACACACAGGACATCGGAAGTGCACGCATGAGAGGACGTGACTTCAGACAGATGGCGGCGGCATTCCTGTACAATGTGACAGGTGACAGGAAATGGGAAGACATCATGCAGGAAGAGAGCGTGCTGAAGAATGGCCCTGCACCAATATTCAGCAAGCAGCGCGGAAACGCATATTACCAGATCTGGGCTACAGCGGCCTATCTGACCTGTCCGCATGAGCGTCACTACCCTGAACTACATGCGGCAATGAAGTCCGGTGTGAACACGCAGGCGGATGAGAATAATGTCCGTCATATGAACACAAGGCCGTCACGCCGCACCGCAAACGACCCTCGCTGGCAAGTGTCGGAGAATCTCCACATGGTAATGCTGGCACATTACATCGCTGACACGCAGACGCGTCGCTCGCAACTGGAACAGGCCATGTATATCGAGGCAGGCTGGGGTCTCGGAAGAAATCCGTCCAACACCGTGGAGATGACAGGTCTTGGAGAGCGTCATATCATCGACTGCTACACGACAGGCCGTAACGACGGTGTGCCGGGTTCCCACCCGGGCCAGACACCTTTCAACGGTACCGAAACATGGTCGCCTGGCAATGGCGGAGACGCACGCATAATTCTTGCACACTGCTATCCTGACTGGTATGAAGGAGGATGGCCTCATCAGGAGTCATTCTTCAACATACGCTACATGTGGGTGAACGGTGAATTCACACCACGAGAAACAATGAGAGGAAAGATGGCCCTCCTGGGTTATCTGTATGGCATCAGGCAA
>CAZYCJ010000059.1:0-12390 GCA_964645495.1 uncultured Muribaculaceae bacterium | reverse complement strand
ATAGCATACAGTCACATAGAAAGGATACACTTCATCCTTCATCACCACCTTGGTAATGACAGCATTTTCAATTACGTCCGACTGAGTGACACTTTCCACCTTCAGGACTGTTGACAAGTTGCCGTCTGCATGGGTTACAGACAGAGATGCTTCCGAAGCGCAGTTAAATCCATACGCAGGATAGGCATCAATACCGGCTGCACCGAAAGCCTTGAGATTGGCGACATCCTGATCTGCGAGCCTGCTTCCAAAATAAAGCACCTGAAGAGTCTGTCCCGCCTCTGCGCTCAGTACAAGTTCTACATTGGGCGTTGTCACCCTTACCTGTCCAATAGCCGTCACCACCGCCAGCGCAATGGCAACAGCACACGATGCGATTCTTTTCATGGTCATTATAGAGCACGCATATAAAGTAAAGCTATTATTCAGCATGTTGCATATTGCGACGAGTTTCCAGTTCTGCCTGGATTTCCTTCATTCTCTTTGTGGTCAACGGGTAGAGAGACAGGAAGAAGAGAGATGCAGCAGCAACTGCAGCAGGCACGAAACTCATCAGAGCCTTGACCCAGACCAGGGCTGTCTCTGTCTGGACAGCACCTGCCTCAGTGCTGTATCCGACAGCAGCAAGTATCGCTGTCACCGCAGAACCACCGATGGCACCTCCGAACTTCTGAGCCATCGACGAAGAAGAGAAGATGAGTCCGGTCGAAGCAGTGTTGAACTTGAGTTCAGCATAGTCTGCGATATCTGCATACATACTCCATACAAGAGGAGATACGATACCTGTGATAACAGAGATCACCACCTGCATCAGCATCATCATCCAATATCCGCCGGATGTCAGAGGAATGAAGAAGAAGATGCAACTGAGCACGATCAGGCAGACCAAAGAATACATGAATGTACTCTTTTTTCCTATCTTCGAGGTAATCCAAGGACACATTGCCACACCGGCCATGTTAGCCACCTCACCCACTGCAAAGAAGATTCCCGCATAGAAAAGGAACTCGAACGAGAATATCTTGAGCTGAGCACCGTCACCTATCACGCTCGCAAAGAAGAACGGACCTGCGGTATAACGGGCTGAGTTGAACAGGTTGAAGAAAAGGACGCCGCCAAGAAGAATCCACCATGGAGCATTCTTCAAGAGAGTCTTGAGGTCGGATCCCACAGAAGTCTCCTTCGGAATACTTTTCACTGTCTCCTTGGTCATTCGGAAACAAAGAAGGAAAAGGAGAAAGCAGAAGATAGCAATCACTATCATCGACGATTGCCATGAGGTCGGATCGTTGACATTTGAAGGAAGACCCTGCATTTTGTTGAACAGCTTGCAGAGAGGCTCCCAACCCGCCAGAACAATGAAACTTCCGGCATAAGCGAAGAACATACGGAAAGAAGAGAAGACGGTCTTTTCATCCGAATCCGCAGTCATCACTCCGAGCATTGCTCCATAAGGCACATTGATGGCGGTATAGACGGTCATCATCAGGATATATGTAGCATAAGCCCAGATACGCTTGCCTTCGTACGACAAATCAGGAGTAGTGAAAAGAAGCACTCCCGTCACTGCGAACGGAATGGAGATCCATAGCAGATAAGGACGATATTTTCCCCACTTGGTCTGTGTACGGTCCGCTATGATACCCATCATCGGATCAGATACGGCATCCCAGATACGGGTTACAAGCATAAGGAAGGTTGCGTCAACAAGGCTGAGACCGAAAATCGTCGAGTAGAAGAATGGAAGATAGGCAGTGAAAATCTTCCAGAACATCGAAGACGACATGTCTCCGAATCCGTAGCCGATCTTCTGGCTCAGTCGGGCCTTGGCTACTACAGGGTTGGTGTTAGTCATCGCTGTTTAGTGTTTGGTTATCTTGCAAAGATATACAAATTTTACATATTGCAGTCGATGAGACGGTTAAGACGCTTAACGGTCTCTCCTGTCGTAAAGTCATCGGGCTCAGTATTCATGCAATAGTCGACAAGTCTGTCCACAGTAGATGTAGCCACATGCATGCGTGTGTCGCTTGACGCATAATAAATGAAGACTTTGCCATCCTCATCAGCGATCCATCCGTTGGTGAAAAGCACATTCATCACATCTCCGATATATTCGCCACCCTCAGGAACCATGAAGAAACCTGCGGGCTCCGCTATTACCTTGGTCGGATCTTCAAGCGAAGTCATGTACATATAGAGAACATATCTGAGTCCTGATGCGCAGCCACGCACTCCATGTGCGAGGTGCAGCCATCCCCGGTCTGTCTTGATCGGATGCGGACCCTCTCCGTTTTTGCTCTCCTTAATGGTATGATAGTGGCGATGGTTGATGATCTTTTCTTCGGTGATCACGACATTCTCCATGCTGTCCACAAGGGCCCAACCGATGCCTCCGCCGTTACCGGCATCAATGAAACCGTCCTGCGGACGTGTATAAAGGGCATACTTGCCGTCCACGAACTCCGGATGAAGGACGACATTACGCTGTTGTGACTTGGACTGCATATCAGGAAGACGCTCCCAGTTCACGAGGTCCTTCGTACGGGCCACACCTGCTGCAGCAACTGCCGAAGAAAGATCTCCGGGAGCCGCAGCGGGATCCTTGCGCTCCACGCAGAAGATACCGTAGATCCATCCGTCTTCATGGGCGGTAAGACGCATGTCATAGACGTTCGTCGCAGGCTCCCCATACTCCGGCATAGTTATCGGACGATCCCAGAAACGGAAGTTGTCCACTCCGTTAGGACTCTCGGCCACCGCGAAGAACGACTTGCGGTCAGCACCCTCGACGCGCACGACGAGGACATATTTTCCGTTCCACTTTATCGCTCCTGAATTGAAGGCCGCATGAACGCCGAAACGCTCCATCAGGTATGGATTTGTCTCCTTGTTGAGATCATAACGCCAGAAAAGCGGTGCATGGTCTCCTGTAAGTATGGGGTTTTCATAGCGCTCGTATACGCCGTTGCCTTCTATCGGCTGATTCTTCTTTGTAACGAGGGCTTCATGCTGCGCCTTGAGCCACTCGAGTCTCTCTTCAAAATTCATAATTCTATTTTTATGGTTACAAAAACATCATCTGTGGGAGGGCGGCGAAAGCCTTGAAGTCTTCTGCAGACTCCTGTCCGGGGAAAGGAGCATAGAAGTGGTGCTGCATGTGGGCATCACAGGCGTTTCTCCATGTGAGGACATAAGAAACCGGATAGTCCTTCATCACCTGATAAAGCACCTCGGTCCACCACTTAGGATCCTTGATTCCCTCGTATCCGGTCTCGGTCACTGCGGCGATCTTGCCATGTTCCTTTGCAAACGCAACGGTGATGTCCAGAGCGTTGGTCATCTGGCTGACATAGGCCTCTCTTGTACTGTAGAAATAGCAATCGAAACCGACCATGTCGACAATTTCGTCTCCGGGATATCTCTCGCCGTATACTTCAGGAGCGGAAAGTTCGCCTGCACCAGGAGAATACGACCATACGAGATAATCCATGCCGCGCTCGCCGGCCATATAATCATATGTCATCTGCCAGAGTGCCTTGTACTGCTCAGTGGTGCATAGTTTCTGTCCCCACCAGAACCAACTTCCGGTATGCTCATGCCAAGGTCTCCAGATGACAGGGATCTGCTCTCCGTCAGCAGTCTTCAGAGATTCCATGAAGTCCGCCGCATTCTTGAGCCAGCCCATGAAATACTCATGTTTCTCTCCGCCTGGAAGAATCGAAGCGACCACCTGGTCGGAAGAGACATCCCATGCGTCTCCGCCTGTCAGAGGGTTGCGCGGATGCCATGAGAAAGTCACGATACCGCCACGCTCATGATGAGCCACTATGGAAGCACGCATATGATCGAACGCGTTGTTGTCCAGATTGGCCTTATTGCCAAGTTCGATGCCTCCGAGATCCAGCCCGTAAACAGCGGGATACTGTCCGCAGGTCGCGAAGACATCCGACTGAACATATTCCGTAGCGTCATCCGCAAGTTTCCATGAATGGCCGTACATCAGGTCATCCTGATGGCCGTACATGATTTTTCCTTCTTCAACAAGACCGGAAAGACGTTCGAGGAGGGCATCGGCAGGAGTATGTGCAGGCTCCTGCGAGCCTCCGCATGATGTAATGGCAAATGCTGCTGCCATAATGGTGATAGGTTTCAGTATATTCTTCATAATAAATCATTTAGATTATTCGACTTTGATCGACATGACTTCATAGACATGTCATGCGTTACTTTGGAGCATTAGTATATATAGACTTCAGCGTATAATCTTCGCCTTCGGTGAACATTCCTTTAAGGAAAGCCTCCATTGCAGCCTTGGCCGCATTTGAACAGTATTTTCCTGTCGAATGATTGATGAAGGCATGTTTCTCGTTGCCGCTTCCAGCAGCACCGTTATCCCACACATATGGAACAATACCATATGTTCTGGCAACCTTCGCATAAAATTCAAAGTAATACTGCTGGAAAGCCTGCTCTCGTGGGGTGGAGCGGTTTACGCAACCCATTTCACCCATGTACACAGGAATTCCCTTTGAAACAAATCTATCATACAGTTTCTTGAAGACAGAAACTATATGTTCTTCGTCTCCCCAACTTTCCTTCTTGCCTTCCGAAGCGGTATGCCCCCATTCCGAGAAAGAAGCCTCAAGACAATATTTATAAGGATCATAACAGTGCACTGCGACCATCAGGCGGTCTTGCGCAGAATCATTTGGAAGTACAAGTTGCTCGACGGTAATATCAGGATTTGTGCAATACCCTGGTATGCCAAGGTATCGGGTCGAATTGTTCCCTCCTGTAGCACGTACAGCGTCCACAAAGGCCTGCTGCCATTCATTGAAGCACTTGTATTGTTTGCCGCCGTCTGTTCTGTTGGCACCCCAGCCCCAGCCTCCGTCATGAATCTCATTCATGGATTCGAAAATCAGAAAGTCACCCTTCCCCTTGAACTTTTCTGCAATCTGTGTCCACATCGCCTTGATCTGGTCTATTACCTGCTGATGCACAGAAGCATCTGTTGCAGCGGTCTTGATATCGAGCCAATGCGCGCTGTCCGCACCATCGTGATGGATGTTGATGATGGTTACAAGTCCTGCATTTTCGGCATATCCTACTATTTCATATACACGGTTCAGCCATTTCTCGTCTATCTTGTAATCCGGTGCATTGCCGATATGTCCAAGCCATGTGACCGGTATGCGGACATGTGTAAATCCGTATTCACGAAGTTTTGTGAATGTTTCTTGCGTAGCAGCAGGATTACCCCAGAAGGTTTCACCGGATACGCCATTGCTATACGCATCCATATGATTTCCGAGATTCCATCCCAAACCGATAGATGCTGCCTGATCGGCAGGATCTCCAGACGGAAAGTCCGGTATCACTTCAGGCTCCTCTGCAGGAGGGGTGGTTCCCGGCTGAGAAGAAGTCTCCTTCTTGTCCTGCAAGACTTTGATATTCTTGACAAGATCCGCACAGGTCACCCTCAACTCAGTAGAACGTTCTTCATCAGAAGTATTGGCTGCCACCTTCACCTCTACGACAACTTTTCCTTCCTTATATGCCCCCATCAGGGTAAAGCACCAGCTTGCAGAAGATACAACTCCGGGCTTTTCCGTTGCTGCGATTGAGATCGTCTGAGTTCCCCCATCTACAGGAAACGAGAGGGTTTCCGGATAAACGGAGAGTTTGGCATCCGGATCCTGACTTGCATTCACATCGGAACACGACATAAGACAGACTGCAAATGCCAGAAACGATAAGATACGACTCATATTACTGTTATTTTATGTATTTCTCAAAGAATTGCTGCTTTGCCGCAGGCCAGCCCTTCTGCTCCCAGACATTATGTCCGGAATGCGGATAACATATCCAGGACTTCTCCGAAGGGATGTGATTGTAACCTGCAAAATTGGTATGAGGAGGACATACCGTGTCCTGAAGACCTATAGCCATGAGCACCGGACACTGTATTCTGTCCGTGAAGTTCTTGACATCGAAATAACTGAGTACCTTGTAGAGTTCCTCTTCGCTCATTCCCTTCTCCTTTGCAGCAGCGAGAATCGGCCCGGCAGGCCAATGTGCAAGAGCAAAATAGTCCTTGTAGTCGTTCAGGAAGGGTGCCGAGGGTGCTATCGCCTTGATTCTCTGGTCAAGGGAAGCCGCCACGAGAGTAAGGGCTCCTCCCTGGCTTTCACCGTTCGCAAATACGCGGTCAGCATCGGTCTTGTCAAGCGAACATACCAGATCGACAGCCCTGACAGCATCAGCAAAAGCGCCTCTGTAGTAATATGTTTCTTTATTTTCAATGCCTCTTGTACACCAGTCATCCTTTTCTCCCGGCTTGCGGTTGAAAGCCTGATTGCGGACACAGAGCATGAAGTCGATCATTTCAGGGTTGTCCGAAGGGTGAGCATACCACACGTCGCTGCCGTAGCCCATGTATGAGATCATCGCAGGGTATTTACCTTCTGCCACAGGCACATACAGAAGTCCGCTCACAGTCTCGCCGCCGAAGGATTTCATCTCCACCTTATATGCCTTGCGGACATCGTTCGAGTGCTCTTTGAGAGGGATGAACTTATATTCAGGGGCAGTCGCCGCCAGGCCGGCAAGAGTTTCAGCCCAGAATGCATCGAAATCAGACTGCTTATCCTGAGGAGACGCGATCTGCTCCGGATTGAAACCGAGATTGGTACGGGTCAGTTCTGTCTTTCCGCCTTCCTCAACGAGATAGACGACCGCCTTATAGAATCCGGGCGTGTAATCCAGGCCGAATGATACGGTTGCTGTTCCGTTTTCGAATTTCACGCCTTTCTTGAACACTGTGGCAACAGACTCTCCGAAGTCCGTCATGAGTTCTATTTCTATATCGGCCTCGTCATATGTGCGGGATTTGAGACCGATCTCGACGTTGTGCGGCCCTTCCCCGCAGAAGATACCGTCATGTCCGTCCACGACAAACCATGCCTGAGGCTTCAGAGCCTTTTCTATTGCCGTAGCGGCATTCTTTATCACTGCAGTCGTGGAAAGGTCGCATGCGTACACAGAGTTAAGTCCCTGCTGCTCCTGAGCAGGATCGCCACAATAGTCATCTCCCTCCTGCCAATAGATATTGGTCTCCGACTGGCCTGCAAGACCGCCCCAGCCCCAGAAATTCACTCCTGCGAACAGACCGCCATCCTTTGCTGCATCCACGATGCGCCCGAGGACATGCCTGTAATAAGTGTCACGCGCCGTGGTAGGAGTGCCCTGGGCGAACTGGAAGTCATCGCGAGGGAAGCCGAATTCCTCCAGAACGACAGGCTTTCCGTACTTTTCAGCGATGGCAAGATGCTCGTCAATATATACGTCCGTATTGGCTATAGCCTTGTCCAGATTGGTCTTCAGAGTCTTTTCGCGCACCCAACTCCAGTTGTATGGCCATATATGGATGTTCATATAATCTATATCCGGACAAGCATGTATTCTTTCCCAATAGGAAAGAAGTCCTTCACAGCCGTGGCGGCCTTCGCTTCCTGAAGACACCATATGGTTAGGATCGATGGACTTGATAAGGGAAGCGGTGCTCCACATCCACTCCACAAAGGCCTCTCGTCCGACAGAATCCGCTCTGAAGCATCTTGGTTCGTTTCCTATCTGCCATGAGAAGATGGTCGGATCGTCCTTGTAAGGCTTGCCTGTGACAGTGTTGGTGCGTGAAACCACATGTCTTACATGGTTTGCAAACATCTCCTTTGCCTTTTCATTTGTTACGAACTTTGAAACAGACTCACAATAGGCCTGGTATCCGACCTCTGCAGGGATCAGAGCCTTGCCTTCACCGGCCCACTCAAGATACATTCCGTATCCTCCGGACCATTCCCATGAGTTGTTTATATAAAGGACCGCCTTCATATTCCTTTCCGCCATTTCGGCAAGAAGGTAGTCAAGACCACGGAAGATGGTGTCATTGTAGACTCCCGGTTCTTTCTGAAGGGTCGGGCTTACTCTGGTAGGCACTCCGTCAGGTCCGTCACCGCCCACCAGGACACGCAGATTGGTCATTCCCAAGGCCTTGAGAGTGTCCAGCTCCGCCTCCAGACGGGCACGGTCTCCCCCGACGCCTTCACTTCCGAGGATGGCGCCGTACCAGAAATTGGTTCCGACAAAATGCGAAGGATAGTCTTCTGATACAAAAACTCCGTCTTCGACTCTGACAAAAGACGGTTTTGATGCCTGACATGAAGCCAGCAGAAGTGCCGACACTAATGCCAGCACAGAAAAGATTCGGTTCAGTTTCATTTATAGCGCTATTAATTATTGCAAAATTAACCTAAGCCCGAAAGCTAAACAAATACAAATTTATCTTATAATGATAGAAATTAAACTATCACCTTGTTCTTCTTGAACATCGCCCTGAAATCGCGAGGCGTGAGGCCCCTCTTCGCCTTGAATGTACGGTTGAAGTTAGAAAGGTTGTTGAAGCCGCACTCGTAACAGATCTCCGATATGTTCTTTGTCGTATCCACCAGCATTCTCGCAGCATACCCCAGACGGATATCGACGATATATTCCGACAGGGTCCTGTCAGTTCTCTGACGAAAAAAACGACTGAACGCAACAGGCGTCATTCCCACCAGATCAGCAATATCCGCAAGCCTCAAAGTCTTGGAATAATTGTCGTCGATAAATTGCTTGACCTTCTGAACCCTACGGCTCTCCGTCGTTCGGGAAGCCTGTGCAAAGGAACCGGAGGCAAGAACGCGGGCATCATCCGCTACAGAAAGTTCATACAAGATGTACAGGAACTTGAGAAACTGAACGAACCGGCTCTGCTCCCCGGCAATGTTATCGATGATGGAATACACCTTCATTATAGCTGACACAGGAAAGGACATGCCATGACCGGCACGCTTGAGCATCTTCCTGATGCTGGCAAACTGGTTCTTTGACAAAAGTTCTCCTCCGAATATGTCACCCGAAAACTGTATGGTGATCTCCCTTATATCCTTTGACTTGCAGTTCCCCTGCTCCCAAACATGCTCAAGGGCGCCGCCGCCGATCAGAACGAGATCATAATCGCCGATTTCCTCTACACTATCCCCCACTATCCTGCGCACCCCTCTGCCGTTTTCAATGAAATTCAGTTCAAACTCCTTATGCCGGTGCAAAGGATATGTAAATTCCGTCTTATGACGCTCCACTATATGGAAGCAATCCTTCTCCGAAAGGGGTGTTATCTCCGTAAATACCCTGCTCATAGAATCCGTTTTCCGCAAATATACTATTATATTTGAAAACTGATACTATTTTAACCATTTATAGTACATCATAACCACAACAGGAATTGTTTCTATTTAAATTGGTTATATTTGTGAAAACTAAAGTCAAACTATGTCAACCACACAAAAAACAGCAGCAGAACTTCTTGCTGCACAAGCACTTGCAAGACAACTTCAGAAAGAACTCACAGAAAACATCCTTCCATATTGGAGCCGGAAGATGCTTCGTCCCGAGGGACTGTTTCTCGGCCGCATAGACGGTCAGGACAAGGAAGACCTGTCAGCGCCCATCGGAGGCATAATGACCGCGCGCATGCTTTGGACATTCGCTTCCGCATACAGACTCATCGGCGACCCGTCATATCTGGAAACAGCCCTCACGGCAAAGAAACTGATCATAGACAAGTTCTATGACCCGGAATACGGAGGAACATACTGGTCACTCAATCCTGACGGCACTCCTCTGGACACAAAGAAACAGATATACGCCATCGCATTCACCATCTACGGCCTTGCCGAACTGAACCGTGCCACAGGAGACGCCGAAGCGCTTGAATATGCCATAAAACTCTTCCGCAGCATCGAAGACCACAGTTTCGATACAGAGAAGGACGGATATTTCGAGGCCTTCACCCGCGAATGGGCACCTATCGAAGACATGCGCCTGAGCGACAAGGATGCCAACGAGAGCAAGACGATGAACACGCATCTGCATATCCTTGAAGCATATACCTGCCTGTTCCGAGTGTGGAAGAACACCCTTCTTGAGAATCGTCTGCGCGGACTGATTGAAATTTTCGACAAGCATATCCTCGGCAGCGACAACCATCTCCTTCTGTTCTTCGACAACGACTGGAACTGCGGATACGACACTATTTCATACGGCCACGACATAGAGGCCTCATGGCTCATCCACGAAGCGGCCCTCGTCCTCGGAGACCCTGAAGTGCTTAAGAGGATCGAGGAGCGCGTACCAGGAATAGTGGCCGCAGCAGCCGAAGGATTTACTCCTGAGGGAGGCATGATCTACGAACGCGAAGGACATGAAGGCCATGCAGACGAAGACCGCCACTGGTGGGTGCAGGCAGAGACCGTAGTCGGCTATTTCAACCTATGGGACCATTTCGGAGCGCAGGAAGGACTGGAGAACGCCCTCACCTGCTGGGAGTTCATCAAGAACCACCTCGTCGACCGCGAAAACGGCGAATGGTTCTGGAGCCTCCGTGCCGACGGCACCGTCAACCGCGAGGATGACAAGGCCGGCTTCTGGAAATGCCCGTACCACAACGGACGCATGTGCATGGAAGTCATCGAACGACTCAGATTGGGTTAAAGTAGTGGAATCCAGAGAGTTATTGCCGTTAGCGACCGCCATACACCGGAGCAGGGAGAGGGCAGCCTCCCCCGCGAACGTATGTATGAACTCGTTCACGTACGACATATTTAGTAATGTTATTGGATTTTCTCATTCGAACTTTTGGATTCCCGATCCGATTCAAAGTTATACAATAATATCTGACAAAAGAAACACTTTCTCACAAAAATTTTCATTACATTTGCACTTGCGAAACCACTGTTTCGGAAACCATTGTTTCGCAACTAAATATCGAAAGCCATGAGATTTTTTGACCGGACAGAAGAAATAGCATCCCTCAAGGAGATTCAGGAGTTGTCTGAGAACAACGCTCAATTCACTGTAATCACCGGTCGTCGTCGTATCGGCAAGACCCACCTTGTATGGAAAGCATATGAAGACCAGCCGATCCTTTATTTCTTTGTTGCCCGCAAAGCCGAAAGCGACTTATGCTCTGACTATCTCCTTGAAATTGAGAACAAACTTGGCATACCTACAATGGGTAAAGTTGAGCGTTTCCCTGAAATCTTCGAATACCTTATGAAAATCTCCACAGAACGCCCGATTACCTTGTTCATTGATGAGTTTCAGGAGTTTTTCAAAGTAAACAAATCTGTCTATAGCGACATGCAGCGCATCTGGGATAAGTACCACACCGTGGCTCACATCAACCTCATAGTATGCGGTTCCATCTATTCAATGATGACCAAGATCTTCAAAGACAAGAAAGAGCCTCTGTACAATCGCCATACACGTTTCATGTCAATAAAACCGTTTACTCCTGCAGTACTGAAGGAGATAATGGCAGAATATAACCCGGATTACACTCCGGAAGACTTGCTCGCTCTCTACTCATTTACAGGTGGAGTTGCGAAATATGTCCAGTTGCTCATAGATGCAGGAGCCACCACCAAAACCAAGATGCTCAATCAGATCATCAAGTCAGACTCAATATTCCTGGGCGAAGGCAAAGCCATTCTTATTGAAGAGTTCGGCAAAGACTATGGCATATACTTCTCAATCCTTTCAGCAATCGCACGCGGCAAGACCTCACGCTCAGAGATAGAGAATATTGTCGGCAAGGAAATCGGTGGCTACCTTACAAAGCTGGAGAATGAATATGAAGTAATCAGCAAGAAACAGCCGATCTTTGAAAAAAGTTCAACCAAAAATGTCCGATATACGATTGAAGACAACTTCTTCACCTTCTGGTTCCGTTTCATATATAAGTACAACTATATGCTGGAGATCGAGAACTACGATGCAGTAAAGACCATCATCAATCGCGATTACGAAACCTTCTCCGGGCTGATGCTCGAACGCTACTTCAAACGTGTCCTCATCGAAAGCAAGAAACACACCCGCATCGGTAGCTGGTGGGACCGCAAAGGCGAAAACGAGATTGACATCGTGGCAGAAAACGAACTTGACCAGCAGGCTCTCTTCATCGAAGTCAAACGCAAGATTGAGAACTATGATCCGGAACTCCTGAATAACAAGGTCTCGGTCTTCACCCGTGCCACTGGCGAGTTCAAAGACTATACTGTGACACAGAAAGGTCTGTCAATGACTGATATGTAACAATATGACACGGGAGCGTTTACATGTTCGGGGAACTGCCCTTTGCAGCAATGACCACATGAGCCTTTGACTCAAGGAAGAGTTCATCCATCTGCTCCTGGTCGATATATGAAGGAGAATCGATCATCACATCACGACCCTGGTTGTTCTTAGGGAATGCGATGTAGTCACGGATGGTCTCCTGCCCGCCGA
>CAZYCJ010000058.1:6133-12518 GCA_964645495.1 uncultured Muribaculaceae bacterium | reverse complement strand
AAGAACAAATTTAATAATAATTATTAGATTTCTCGACTTCGCTCGAAATGACATACATTACTTAGGTCAAATGATATATTACTTCGGTCGAAATGGCATATATTTTTGGCTATATCAGAAATAATTGCTAAATTAGTCGCAGATATGAATCACTAAACACTAAACGGATATGGTTAGATATTGCGTAATGTGGAAGTTCAAGCCATCAGATGGCAAGACTCCAAAGGAACTCGCGGAAGATGTCAAGGAGAAATATGAGTCCCTCCTGGGACTCGTGCCTGGTCTGCAGAGCATCGAAATCGGAATCAACCGCAATGACGGAAAGACATCTTACGATGCAGTAATGGTAGCAGACTTTGAAAGTTGGGAAGCACTCGCGGCTTACAAGGCAGACACCATGAGGGACAATGTAATAGAATACGTTAAGACCATCGCGGAAGTACGCGCAAAGGTTGAATACGAAAGATAGGATCGGCTCCTGTCAAAAAGCAAGCCTCCGATTTTTTTCGGAGGCTTTACTTTTGCTATGCTGCGAACAAAGGTTTCAGGAGACCGAAGACCAGATATGCAACCAGAAGGGTCACAAAGATATTGAAGGTCTGTGCTGTGAGGAACACCTTGAGCGGAACTCTGTTCTCCTTTCCGAAGATATCCTTGAATCTTGTCTCGAGACCGATGCAGACAAAGGCAATGCTGAAGAACGATCCCTGAAGAGATTTTGCTGTCTTGCCAAGAGCCTTGGCAGTCTCAGGCTCAAAACAGAAACTGAACACGAGGGATGCTATGACCATTCCGAGTACGAACTTAGGGAATCTGTCCCAGATCACGCCGGCTGTAGGTCTTTCATCCTTATGTGTACCCTGATAAGCCCACATCAGCGAAATGAAGAATGCAGCCACACCGAGAAGCACGTTCTGGGCTGACTTCACGACCACTGCAACATCTTCCGCACCGTTTCCTACCAGTTCACCAGCTGCACCGACAGCTCCGGTGGTATCGATGGTTCCTCCGATCCATGCGCCGGCCACATCAGGACTGAGACCGATGAGATTGGCAATCCAAGGGAGAAGATACATCATAGGCACCGCGACGATCAGCACGAGAGAAACAACATATGAAAGTTTCTTGTTGTCACCCTTGATGACTCCGCATGTGGCGATCGCAGCAGATACTCCGCAGATGGACACGGCGCTGGCAAGCATGGTACCCATTTCAGGATCCACCTTCATCTTCTTTCCGACCCAGAATGCAAAATACCACACGGTAAATACGACCACAAGAGCCTGTATGAGTCCGAATGCACCGTCACCCATAAGCTTAGGGAAATAGATTGTCGCTCCAAGACAGATGATACCGATCTTGATGTAGAATTCACTCTGCACAGCAGCCTTGAGCCATGCAGGGACTGTAAACAAGTTGCTGACAATGAGTCCGAAGATTACCGAGAAGAACACAGCCTCAAAACCGTATTCCTTGACAACAGGTATATTCGCTGTAAGTTGAGCAGCAATGGTCAATACGAAGATGACCAGAAGAGAAGGAAGGACATAGACAAGGTCTTTAGCCTTCTTGCCCATGCACAGCGAGGTGACGATGGTGATGATGTATACGAATACGAACATCAGTCCTGCATTGATCCAATCTGCTGCACCGGACAACTTCTTTGGAAGACTCGGCATATGCTCAGGAAAGAGCGCCGCAAGTAAAAGTACAATTGCGCCCGCGAAAACGATGATCCAGTCTTCAGTCGCGAACTGCTTAAGCCACTTCTTCATGTAAATTCAGGTTTTAGTGTCTATTTAATAGGTTATTAAATATATTGCAAAATAAACGATGTTTTTCTGAAAATCCAAGAAAAACACCGTTTATCTGACTAACGTCTATACTTCTCAGTATGCTCCGCAATCAGAGCAGCATCATCGAAATAATCTATTTTCATGGCCCTGCGCACGTCAGCAAGTGTTTTGGCTGCTTCCGTACGAGCTGTTTCAGATCCCTTGCGAAGAATCTCATAGACCTGAGGGATATTCTGTTCGTAGCGGGCACGTCTCTCCCTTATTGGCTGAAGGATATCCTCCATGATGTTGAAGAGGAACTTCTTGCAAGTACCGTCTCCAAGACCGCCACGACGATAATGCTCCTTCAAGGCATCCAGATTCGCATACTCCGGGAGGAACTTGGCGAAATGCTCAGGCTCACAGAATGCATCAAGATATGTGAAGACAACATTACCTTCCACATGACCGGGATCGGTAATCTGAAGATGCTCCGGATCCGTATACATGCTGTTGACCTTCTTCTTGATCTCCTTTGAGGTGTCGGAGAGATAGATGCAGTTGCCGAGCGACTTGCTCATCTTTGCCTTTCCGTCAGTACCGGGAAGACGGCAGCATATGGAATTGGACGGCAACAGTGCTTCAGGAGTCACAAGGTCACCACCATATACGGTATTAAACTTATGCACGATTTCACGGGTCTGTTCAATCATAGGCAACTGATCATCACCGACAGGAACTGTTGTCGCACGGAATGCAGTGATGTCCGAAGCCTGACTGATAGGATATGTGAAGAAACCGACAGGTATGCCTTTCTTGTTCTGATTGTCATCATCGTCTGAGAAACCGCGCATCTGGATCTCCTGCTTCACTGTCGGATTTCTCTGCAGACGCTGGACTGTGACAAGGTTCATATAATAGAACGCAAGTTCACATAGTTCCGGGACCTGTGACTGGATGAATATCGTCACCTTCTCAGGATCGAGACCTGCTGAAAGATAGTCCAGAGCGACCTCGATGATGTTCTGACGCACCTTTTCAGGGTTGTCCGCATTGTCAGTCAGAGCCTGGGCATCGGCGATCATTATGAATATCTTTTCAAATTCTCCTGAATTCTGAAGTTCCACCCTTCTCTTGAGAGAGCCCACATAATGTCCCAGATGGAGTTTACCGGTAGGACGGTCTCCCGTCAATATAACCTTTCCCATAAACATCGTTTTATATTACTGTTTCACAAAGACCGCTTCGAAGATGTCAGCCTTTCCGACAACCTCCACCTTGGCGGCGTTTTCCTTGATTTCAAATTCAAAATATGCTGACCGGACCGGATATTCGGCAATAAATCTGCCGTCCTCGGCCACCTGACGCACATATATCTCATGCTCTGCGAGATCCTTCATCAGAAGATGACATGCCGATGCACCTGCAGGTACATCAAAGGTCATCATATCGTCTGACGAGACGAAGGTAAACGGATTCTCATCAGAAGCAAACTCTTCAGATGCCACAGGGTTGACCTGAAAAGAACGGATCACAGTCCAACTGGTCTTCTCTGAAGCGAGTTTCCTCATCCTCACATATCTTGCCGGAACAGGATCACCTGTCCATGATATCTCATACTGTCCCTTTACGCCATCTGCAAGCACGATCCATTCCTTTCCGTCCAAAGACGCCTCTACAACCGCATGGTCGAAGAAATCGTTGTCATCATAAGACTTCTTTCCCTGAAGGATCTGCACCTCGCGGACAGGTCTCACACCTCCGAGGTCAACACCTATCCAATGGCCTTCCTTCTGCGAATACCCTGAATTATAATAGGTTTCAAGGTCATAGTCGAACATCAGTTTGTTCTGAGTTGTATAGAGTGTAGGATATGAGCCTACGCCCTGGGGATGGAAAGGAGCCTTGCCTGCAATCGTTTCATACACATTTGCAGCCATGTCGTCCATAAGGTTCTCATAGAAAGGCTGGAGCTTCAATGTTCCTGACTTATGGGCATTGTATGCCTTGACATCCTCTTCAGACATGAGGTTTGATGCATAGGAATTCCAGAATCCTGCCACATCGCCGGTCTGATACATCTTCAAGGCTTCAAGAGCCTTCACTCCTCTTGTTCCAAGTTTTCCGAACTCTGTCAGCCATGGCCTGAGTTCCTTCAGGAGGAGAGCATTGGAGCAGTTCTCCATGACGGCAGGAACCTGCTCTATCTTCTTGAATTCTGACATGAGGGCATCATATTTCTCAGGAGTGCAGTCTGCGAGGGCGAAAGTTTCGGTCTCCCATGACTCATCCCTTCTGTAGCCTGTCTCGGTATCACAAGAATGAATGGCAAAGGTCCGGTATGCATCCTTGACCTCAGGGGCGAGCGCTTCAAGACCGCGTTCCCAATTGTCGATAGGATTGTACGCCGCAACATTCCATGTATAGTCAGCCACACCATACAAGGCCAGTTTGGACGCCTCGCCATGTTCCATCGGATTGCTCACCAGACCGCTGAGGTCATCCGATGTCATCTCACCGCTCAGTCCATATACAGGACCCTGCATAAGGATATGACGGGCATAATCGGTCACAGGATAATTCCACCAGTAGAAACCGGGGCGCTGAATCCTAGAATTGAACCAGTTCATCGTCTCCTTGGTGAGGTCGCTGCATACGAAATCACCTGTCCAGAATATCTCTACAGAAGGATCCAGAGTGCGTCCGAAGATGCTCAGACTTCCGTCCGGACCTGGATTTGCCCACAGTCTCGAATAGTCGGTAGGACAGAAGATAAGATTGGTCACATCCTTTCTCTTCTTGACAAAGTCCTTGACGAGACGGTTGATCAGTTCGGTCTGCTTTACAGGATTGGTACCTTCTCCGGAAATGTCATCGAAGAAGAGAGCAAAAGAACGTACACCGAGATAGTACATCATCTCGAACTTGTTGACGAGATTTCTGTAATCCTCCTCGTTCCACTGTATATCCTTTCCCGGATGGATGGCCCAGATGAAGTCCACACGATTCTTCCTGCAGGCCTCGACGAGTTCCTTGATGTTCTCGGACTCAGGGCCGGGATACGGAAGCCTCCAGTCAGGACTGCTGTGATATGTATCATCTTTAGGGCCGTAGAGATAGCAGTTCATCTTGTTCCTGCCGTAGAAATCGATCAGAGAGAGTCTTACTTCATGTGACCAAGGCTCCCCATAGAATCCTTCGACCACTCCCCTGTACTTAAGGTCAGGCCAGTCGTTTATCTTAAGGTAAGGAAGTTTCTCGTCTGAACCTTCGGGACTTTCGAGGATCTGCCTCAGAGTCTGTATGCCGTAGTAGGCTCCTCTTTCGTCATATCCGTATATGGCCACTCCGTCAAGATTTATTTCGAGAGTGTAGGCACCCGAGATCTGCTTTACACCGTATTTTTTAGCCACTCTTTTTCCGAAATCGATCTTGAAGTCAATTCCGGCATATCTGAACTTGATGAAGTCAAGGTCATCCTTGAATTTCCCCTTTACATCGATAGTCTTGAGTCCTCTTCCGATATTGAGAATCTTGTTTTCACGGATTTCCATTTCCTGAGGAACAGGATTGAAGACCATTCCCTTATGGTCCATCTTTTCTCCTGGAACCGGGTTGATATACTGGGCCTCAGACCTCTGGGAAGACAGATCAAATTCATCGTCCTGGGCTGACAGGAGGGTCACTGAAAAAATGCCGGCAGCAAGAACTGCGATCCTTCTGATGATATCAGTCATGTTGTCAATCATAATGGTTAAACACATATCTGACAAAGATAATCAAAATTTGCTTATCTTTGCCATTGTATTACTAAAACCTTTTAAAGAGATGAAAAAGATCATTATCAGCATGATCCTCCTTGTAATGCCATTTGCTGCGGCATTCGCACAGGATGTGATCGGAAAGTGGAAACTTGAAGACGGTACAGCCATCGTCGAAGTCTACAAGAGCGGTGATGCGTACAACGGCAAGATCGTATGGCTTGCTGATCCTACTGAGGCAGACGGTTCTCCTGCAGTAGACAACAACAATCCGGATCCGAAACTCCGCAGCCGTCAGCTTATCGGCCTGAACATGCTCAGCGACCTTAAGAAGACTGACAAGGAATATTCCGGCGGAAAGATCTATGATCCGGGCAACGGAAAGACTTACAACTGCTCCATGAAAGTGGATGGGGATGTCCTCAAGGTTCGTGGCTCGCTTGACAAGAGAGGTCTCGTCGGCCGCACCATGGACTGGTTCCGTGTAAAATAGTCTACCCGATACAAAACATCTGATCTATATTCAGATGACCCCCGCCTCCGATGGAGGCACCCCCTAGCCGGGGGTGGCATGTCACTGAAGTATAGATCAGATGTTTTGTATATTTACAGCCTAATATTGGTCTTTCGCCAGGACAATTCTGTAGAGATTGCAGCCGATGAGATTGCCGAGGACAATGCTGACATAGAGCACGATGACGCCTAAGGCATTGGCCTTGATGAAGGCAAACGGCACGCACAGATAGTAGAAGACATCTGCCACACAGTGAGGGAAGCCGGCAAATATCGATGAACGTAAAAGTTTTATCATGGTCAGGAAGTTGAATCGCGCAAAGATAAGCAATTATT
>CAZYCJ010000058.1:0-6033 GCA_964645495.1 uncultured Muribaculaceae bacterium | reverse complement strand
CGTAAAAGTTTTATCATGGTCAGGAAGTTGAATCGCGCAAAGATAAGCAATTATTCTATATCAAGGACGGTCAGGACGCCGTCACGGACACTGAACTTCACATTCTGACCTGCGAAACCGAGGCCGTACACCCTTTCCGAATCGTCATGATATGAAGGACGCGGGTCAAGCCCGAGGACTTCCACCAGTGCAGGTATACGGCTTCTGTCATGTACCTTGGAGGCACATTCAGGAGGAAGGGCCACCTTCAGCGTACGTTCCGGCAGGGCATCCACATAGCCGCACATCGCATGAGGACGCGAATCAGCATATCGTATGTATGGCTTGATGTCATATATGGGCGTCCCGTCCATAAGGTCGGCACCGCTTACATTCAGCACAGGTCCTTCAGGTCCATCGAAATCGATAGAATCCAGTTTGACGCAAGAAAGTCCGAGAGGATTCGGGCGATAAGGGGAACGCGTGGCGAAGACTCCCATCTGCCTGTTGCCTCCCAATCGTGGCGGACGCACGGTAGGCTGCCACTGCGACAGATGACGGTTGGCGGAAAACTCCCAGATGAGCCATATATGGGTAAAGTCCTCCAGACCGCGCAACGCATCAGCGTTACGATATTGAGGTTCGAACACGATGCGGGCCTGCAGTCCTGCCGCAAGCCCGCTCTGACGTGGAATTCCGAATTTCTCCGGAAAATCCGTCCTTATATATGCAATAGGAACTATCTCCATTATTTCTTTTCAACAGGTGGAAGGGTCTTGTTCAGAATGATACACCCAAGTATTGCAGCCACAACCGAACCTATGAGGATGCCGAGTTTCGCCTGATCGAGTATTGCTGCACCGCCCTCTGCACCTGAATACGAAAGGTCAGCGATGAACATCGACACTGTGAAGCCAATACCGCAGAGCATACATACGCCAGCGAAAGCCTTCCATGTCGTATTCGCAGGAAGTTTCACGATATTGAAACGGACTGCAAGCCATGAGAACGAGAATACACCCACGAACTTACCTACCACAAGACCAAGCATCACAGCCAAGCCCACGCCTGAGAATATGCCTCCAAGGCTCATTCCTTCGAAACTGATGCCGGCATTGGCAAAGGCAAACAGAGGAATGACGATATAGTTGATGAGGAAATGAAGGTCATCCTCCAGATCCTGAAGAGGACTGATCATCTTGTCGGCAGCGGATTCGATGCTCTTGAGGGTATGGATTTCCTGATTTGTCCATACGATGGTATTGTTCTGGTCATCGACATCAATGACAGGGAACTTGCTCACATTCTGGCGGATACGCTCAAGATAGTGGCCTGTACCCTTGCGTAGGGTCGCCGGAATGCAGAATGCGACGATGACTCCCGCTATGGTCGCATGAATGCCGGAATTCAGCATGAAGTACCACAAGCATAGGCCCACGATGACATAAAACACCTTCGACCGGTTCTTCAGCCAGTTCGCAAGCACCATCACTCCCACACACACAAGCGACAGGATGATATAGAGCAGATTGATATCGGAAGAATAGAACAGCGCGATGACGATGATGCCTCCGAGATCGTCCGCTACCGCAAGAGCGGCAAGGAAGACTTTCAGGCCGAGAGGGACTCTCTTGCTAAAGACGGTAAGGACTCCGAGTGAAAAGGCGATATCGGTCGCCATCGGGATGGCAAGGCCACGCTGCATGACAGCATCATGTGGACAAATGAGCCAGAAGATCAGCACAGGAACGATCATTCCGCCACATGCTCCTATGATCGGAAGAAGAGCCTTTTCCTTGGTGGACAGTTCCCCTACCCTGATCTCACGCTTGATTTCGAGACCGACGGACAGAAAGAAGATGGCCATCAGGAAGTCATTGATGACCTCACCGAGAGTCAGGGCATGTCCGCCATGACTGAAGAAGTTGAATTCTCCGATGGAGAAACTTACCTCATTTTGCCAAAGATTGAAATACCAGTCACTGAGACCCGGAACATTTGCAAAGACGAGAGCCAGTATCGTAAAGAAGATAAGGACTGCGCTTCCTGTCACATGTTTGATATACTTGCTCACAAAACTATAATTTGTACTCCTTCTAGCCATCGGTCAGAATCGGGGTTAAATGAAAAATGCAAAAATAACGAATATTTTAAATCTATCTACGATTTTTCATTCAAAATCGTGACAAAAAGGTCAGACAACACTGAAAATCAGTTGGTAAATGCCGCTGACAAGACCGGACGCCAGTACACCCACAAGACAGAGAATCAACGAGATACGCATCGAAGTACTGCATTTGAAAGGCTCGACAGGGCTCTCGTTCTCATCTATGAACATGGCCTTGACTACAAGCAGATAGTAGTACAAGGAGATGACTGTATTGATCAGGGCAAGGAAGACTATGAGGTAGTAGCCCTGGTTGAATGCAGCGGCAAAGACCATGAACTTGCTGAAGAATCCTGCAAAAGGAGGAATGCCGGCAAGCGAGAACAAGGCCAGAGTCATCACCATAGTCAGTTTCGGATTGGTCTTGTAGAGACCTTTGTAGTCATTTCTGTCCACCTTGCCATGAGTCTTCTGCTCAATCGCATTCATCACTCCGAAGACCGCAAGGTTGGCAACGATATACACAACAGTGTAATATACAAGAGATGCAGTTCCCTGCTGCAGGTTTCCCAACATTGCAAGGACAAGATATCCTGCCTGCGAGATACTGCTGTAAGCCATGAATCGCTTCATGTTCTGCTGACGCATGGCAAAGAGGTTTCCGACTGTGATGGTGATCACGATCACTACAGAAAGCATCCTTGTCCACTGCTGCTCCATCGGACCGAAGACCTTGAAAAGGATGGTCAGGAGAGCAAATGCGGCTGCACCTTTGGAAACAACCGAAAGCATTCCCGCGACAGCGGTCGGTGCTCCCTGATAGGTGTCCGGGGTCCACATATGGAAGGGTACAAGACTCAATTTGAACGCCAGTCCCGAGAAGATGAACACGAGAGCGAGGACCTGAAGTTCACATCCGTGCAGATCCGCAGGGATGTCCTCGAAATAGAGGGATCCCACTGCACCATAGATGAGTGACACTCCATAAAGGAAGATGCCGCTCGAGAACAAGGCATACAGGATGAACTTCGCTCCTGCCTCCGCGCTGTTACCCTTATATTTATCGAAAGCCACCAGACAGGCCATCGGAACGGTAGCCAGTTCAAGCCCCAGGAAGAAAAGCAGGAAATGTCCCGCACTCACCATGAAATACATTCCGATCAAAGTACTCATCGTCAAGGTGTAGAACTCACCTGTCTTATGCTTTGCATCGGGTCTGTCGAGCCACTCGGTACTCTGAAGGAAGACGACAAGCGTACCGAAAGAAAGGACAGTCTTCAACACGGACGCAGCTTCGGAAGAATGATACATGCCTCCGAACAGAGTGATCTCCTCCGGCCTCACATTGACAAGCATCTGCACAAGCAGAAGCACGCACGCTACAGGATGCAGGAGCCTTCTGTGCTTCTCGGCAAGAAAAAGGTCCGCCACGAACATCAGGAGGAAGGCCACTATCAGTCCGAGTTCCTGACGCATCTGAAAGAATTGCATCATATTTTCCATAAGCATTACTTTATCAATTGTGAAATCACTGGTTCAACACTCTGACTTATGAGGTCACTCATCCAGAGAGGAGCGATACCAAGCCCTGCCACGCATGCGATGAGCACGAACACGGCCACCTTCTCGTCCCATGAAGCATCGGTCAGACTGAGGTATTCCGGATCGTTGACCTCTCCATAGAGGAATTTGCCGACAGTCCTGAGAATATACACTGCCGTTATGACGATGCTGCAAGTCGCGATGATGGTGCATACGCGGTGGAAAATGTCAGGGTTCTCGAAAGAACCGACAAATACGGTCATCTCTGCGATAAATCCGCTGAATCCGGGAAGTCCGAGATTGGCAAGTCCGGCGATCACATAACATACCGCCAGGCAAGGCATCACCTTCATCAATCCGCTCATCATACGGATATCCCTCGTATGGGTCCTTCCGTATATCATTCCGATAAGGGCGAAGAAAAGGGCTGTCATCAGGCCATGCGAAAGCATCTGCAGTACGGCTCCCGTACACGAGGTGCGTGTCATCATCAGAAGAGCAAACAACACAAGGCCGCAATGCGACACAGACGAATATGCATTGATGTATTTGAGATCTGTCTGCACCACGGCACTGAAAGCACCGTAAACGACCGAGATCGTCGTAAGCACAAGGAAGACATCTCCCCACATCTGCGCTCCCTCAGGCATAAGGTACATGGCAATCCTGAAGCATCCGTATCCTCCGAGTTTCATAAGGACACCGGCATGGAGCATGGACACCGCAGTCGGAGCACTCGCATGACCGTCAGGGCTCCATGTATGGAACGGGAACAGAGCGCCAAGAATACCGAATCCGAGGAAAAGCAGAGGGAAGAAAGTCTTCTGCATATTCTCAGGAATATCTATCTGAGCGATCTCGTTGATATTCATCGTCACGGCACCCGAACCGTAATACACTCCAAGGATGCCTATGAGTATAAGGGCAGAACCTCCCATGAGCATGAGAGTCAGTTTCATGGCGGAATACTCCTTCCTGCCGCTTCCCCAGACTCCTATGAGAAGATACATCGGGATCAGAGCGACCTCGTAGAACATGAACATGGTGAACATGTCCGTCGAGATGAAGAAGCCGTACACACCTACGCTCAGAAGGGTGTACCAGAGGAAATATTCCTTCGTCATAGGCTGGAGACGCCATGAAGCGAAGGTACCGGTGAAGACGATGATGGAACTGAGCAGCAGCATGGCCACAGAAATGCCGTCCACACCGAACGAAAAGCAGATATGAAGCGGTTCATACCAAGGCATGCAGGAAACATAGAGCATCTCAGCAGTCTCCCCTGCCCTTCTGAGACTTATGAAATCTGCAACAAGCCATACTGAAAGGGCAAGAAGAAGGGATGCACCGACGACCATGACGGTCCTGACCTGGTTCAGACTGCGCGAAACCCACAGTCCGAGCATCATCAGCAGCGGTATGATAACAAATAATGTCAGTATATTGAACATAGTTTATCAGAATAACAGGATGAATGTAAGCACCACGACTCCCGCAAGGAACCAGATGCAGTAATGCTGGATATTCGAAGTCTGGATGGTCTTCACCTTGGCCGCGACAAATGATGTGGCATTTCCGCAGAAGTTGAAGAAACCGTCGACGACATGCTTGTCGAACCATGCGACAGGACGGCTTATGCAGTTGAATATAACCTTCCTGGTGATGAATATCCATATATTGTCAATATAGAATCTGTTGAGCGCCGCCTTGTGCAGACCGCTGAAACGCTCGGCAAGAGCATCTGCAACAGGCTGTTTCTCACGGGCGTACATCCATGTGGCAATGGCGATGGCCACAACCGCAACACCGAGCGAGATGGCAGCCACCTTCGGATCTATATGGATATGATATGCCTCACCGTTGCTGCTTATGAATTCTCCGAACGGAATGAAACCAGCCAGACATGTCACCAATGCAAGGAAGACAAGCGGCAATGTCATGCTCAGAGGAGACTCCTTCGGCATGTGGGCTGCATGGAGTTCCTTGTTTTCCTTACCCCAGAAAATGCCGAAATACAGTCTGAACATATAGAATGCTGTAAGACCGGCGATCGCAGTCATCACCCATCCCATCACCGGACTGAAACCGAAACATGCGGCAAGGATCTCGTCTTTCGAGAAGAAACCCGAGAACGGCCAGATACCCGCAATGGCAAGACATGCGGCAAGGAAAGTCACATGAGTCACAGGCATATACTTGCGAAGTCCTCCCATTGCGTTCATCTCATTGGAATGGACCGCATGGATGATGCTTCCTGCTCCGAGGAAGAGAAGTGCCTTGAACATCGCGTGGGTGAAGAGGTGGAACATGGAAGCCATGTATCCGAGACCACCATGATGCGGATCCATGCTTGTGCAAACGCCTAAGGCAGTCATCATGAAACCTATCTGCGAGATGGTGGAGAA
>CAZYCJ010000057.1:0-12613 GCA_964645495.1 uncultured Muribaculaceae bacterium | reverse complement strand
GTCTACCTGATGGAAAACAATTAGGATTTACATACGGTTCTTGAAATGCCTGCAAATGTTGCAGGCATTTTTGCATCTATTGACACGGTTTTTCTGAATTTTGACGTCTTTTTCTATAACTTTGTCCTTGCAATGAATAAAACACAACCTTTTAGTATAGATGTAGATTCTCCCTCGCAAGGAGAGTGCTCGGTGAAATGAAGGCTTCCCTTTGTCTGAGGAGAACATTAGAGATAATCACAGAGAATTTCATATAATATATCATATAATTAAGAAAATATTTATATTTGCACATTATATGATGCATTGGATATAAGAGTATGGGTAAGAGTACAATGGCGACGCGCCTTCCGAGAAGGCTGGAGGAAAATATGAAGATAGTAGGTGAGCAGATAAGGCTTGCCAGATTGAGGCGCAATCTGAGTCGGGCACAGGTGGCGGAACGTGCCATGTGTTCAGAACTCACGGAGGCACGAGTTGAGAAAGGTAGTCCTACTGTGGCTATAGGGATATACCTTCGTGTCCTGTATGCGCTGCAGCTGGAGGATGACATCCTCTTCATCGCTAAGGAAGACAAGCTTGGCAAAGAGTTGCAGGATATTGCCTTGGTAAGTCGTGAACGTGCATCCAAGAAGCAGTGAGAATTATGGACAGATTATATGTATATGCTGATTTCGACTGGCTGGAGAAGCCTCTGCTGGTGGGAGAACTCGGATGCGAAAGCATCAGGGGCACTCAGAGTTATTCGTTCAAGTATTCCTCCGGGTGGCTGAAGCAGAATGCAGGAATCATCCTGAGTGAGGATATCCGGAACTATACTGGTATGCAGTACACTCAGCCGGGCAAGGAGATCTTCGGATGCTTCTCTGATTCTCTTCCTGACAGATGGGGCAGGACTCTGATGATAAGACGTGAGCAGACAGAAGGGCGACCTGTCAGAAACCTCTCTTCGTTTGACATGATAATGGGCATCGAGGACGAATCCCGCATGGGAGGGTTCAGATACTCAAGGACACCGGACGGAGACTTCATTAATGTCGCTGATAGGCTTAGCGTACCGCCTATAGTCAATCTTCGGGAGCTTATCGCTGCAAGCCAGGCTCTTGAGGAAGCAGAAGAGAAGGGTGAGCTGCCTGATGAGAAGTGGATCCGTCAGCTACACAGTCCAGGCACCTCTCTTGGTGGAGCCAGACCTAAGGCCAATGTCATCGATGAAGACGGACTCATGAAGGTCGCGAAGTTCCCGTCCAGAAATGATTCGGGTGATGTGGAACTGTGGGAGCATATCGCTTATGTTCTTGCACGGAAGGCCGGCATCAGCGTTCCCGACACAAGAGTGGTCAAGGTAGGATCACAGTATCATACACTGCTGTCGAAAAGATACGACAGGGCCGAGGATGGCAGGCGTATTCATTATGCCTCTGCACTGACCATGCTCGGACTTCAGGACGGAGCAGGTGCGGATGAAGGAAACGGATATCTTGACATCGTTGACTTCATCATCCGGGGATGCACGGATGTGGAGAAGAATCTTCGCGAGCTATATCGCCGTGTCGCATTCAATATCTGCATAGGAAACTCCGATGATCATTTCCGCAACCATGGATTCCTGCTCACTGCAAAGGGATGGACTCTCTCTCCGGCTTTTGACCTGAACCCGACTCTCAATATACATCAAGGCATCATGATTTCAAGATACACGAATGAATCAGACCTGGATGCCTTGCTGAAAGCTTCAGAGGATTACTTCATACCAAGAGACGAGGCAGCAGCAATAATCGGCAGTGTCAAGGGCGCTCTGAAAGATTGGCAGAAGGTGGCAAAGAGACTTGGTGCGTCGGAAAGAGATATAAGCCTCTTCAGTCAGAGGTTCATTACTGATTAAGGTGATGTATGAAGATAGAAGAAGTTATAGTGTATTGCCTTGCCACATCCAACAGAGGGATGCGCTCAGAGCAGATCGCTGAGATTGAAGCTAAGATTAATGAAGAGATATCCAAGAGCCATGACGTTACGATTGAGTTTATGAATCGTGATCAGGCTGCTGCTACCGTTGATCTGAGCAAGCTTCCCGAGGATGCTTCTGAAACTCTGCGTATTGTCAGAATAGGGATTATGATGCTTGTGCCTGCATCGGAGCCCATGTCAAGAATACTAATGAGATAGGCACATTCAAGATAATCAGTCATTCGTATGAGAATGGGGTGTGGAGACTAAGGTGGAAGGTTCTTTAGGAATGACTACGATATTGAGTAAAAACTTAAAAAATGACAATAAAGAAGATCTATCCTAAAGATTGGCTTGATTACAAGCCGTATAAGATGGCTGATGAGGTTGACAGGTATTACTCTGCCCTTGCAAACAAGGTACAGAATATCTTGGCCTAACCTGATGTTGAGAAGATGCAGCTCATCACATACGAGCCAGTGCATCACGGGTATGTTGTATTAGGAGAGAGGGCAGGCAATGCCTTCTCAGACGGCAAGAAACTGAAATAACCCACATTCAATAAAAATGACCGCAGCTTCTCGTTTGAAGTTGCGGTTGCTCATTTTATAGAGAATCCTATCTCTTATCCATTATGCCGAAGTATTCCCATTTCTCCATAGGGAAGTTGTTCTTGATGGTCTGGCGGTAGCCCATTGCGAGTTCCTTTACATCGGCCAGTTTCTCGTTTGCTGCCTGAAGTTTTTCAGATACGGTCTGTCTTAGTGCATCCACTTCCTGGATCATCTCTATAGCCTTGTTTGCCTCGGCTTCCAGTTTGTCAAGGCTTTCAGCCTTGATGCCGAGATTCGCAACCTCATTAAGGTGCGACTTGATGCCAGATGCCATCATCAGGGCCTTCTGAGCATTGGTTTCAAATGTTTTTGACATGTCATTGAACTTAAAGTTGAACGGGAACCTTCATATGCCTGTGGCATAGTGGGTTCATAGCAAATCTACAAAATTTTTGCTCAAGTTGTGACTTTTTTCGGAGAAGTATTTGCATATAAAAAATATATACCTATATTTGCAGTAAATTAGAATAATTCAAAATAAGAAAACAAATAAAAGGATACGGATATGGCAACGAAATTTTATAAATGCCCTCATTGTGGCAACGTTATACAGAAGGTTGTAGACAGAAGAGTACCAGTGGTTTGCTGCGGTCAGAGAATGGAAGAGCTTGTGCCGGGAACAGTCGAGGCAAGTGTGGAGAAGCATCTTCCGGTAGTGACTTGGATTGACGAGAAGACAATAAAGGTGGAGGTGGGAAGCGTGGCTCATCCGATGCTTGAAGAACATCACATCTCATTCATCTACGTCGAGACGGAGAACGGCGGAATCCGCGTGGATCTGAAGTACAAGCCTGAGGCAGTGATCTCACTCGGAGACGAGAAGGCGGTGGCAGTCTATGAGTACTGCAACCTCCATGGACTATGGAAGACTGAACTATAGTATTAACGGAAAATTTAACTGATACAGAATATGGAAAAGGAACTTGTATTGAAGACTATGAGAGAGGCTGGAAAGCCTGTAGCGGCAGGTGAGGTCGCAACACTTTCAGGACTTGACAGAAAGGTTGTTGACAAGGTATTTGCCGAGCTTAAGAAGACCGGTGAGATCGTTTCACCAGTAAGATGCAAGTGGACTCCTGCAGAGTAAAAGAAAAGGTCATCTTATAGTAACGATGGTGACCGCAGAGTCACCTACTGAATAGCTGCATCTGAGGGCAAGGACTTCGTCCAGTTCCTTTCGGATTGCAGCTTTTAGTATGCCGTTAGGATTAAAGCCAAAAAGCAAGAAGGTCAGTCAGAATCTATCCCCATCAATGCATGGGTGCAAAATTAGTCTACGTGTCTACCGTTTTGCAGTAATAGTTTATGTCCTCTGAATAAAAAACGTACTGAAATACCAAAAAACTAGCTTTCGTTGCAAAAATAGTCCAAAAAACGACTAAATTTG
The DNA here is from genome assembly GCA_964645495.1 of uncultured Muribaculaceae bacterium. Lineage (GTDB taxonomy): Bacteria > Bacteroidota > Bacteroidia > Bacteroidales > UBA932 > Cryptobacteroides. The sequence goes on along the minus strand of CAZYCJ010000057.1, from coordinate 8,665 downwards.
CAGTGGTTAAGATGAAACTACGTTTGTATGGTAATCAAAAGAGATAACTACCTTCAAAAGATTTATTCAAAGAAAGGTAACGGAAAAGTCAAGATTATAACAGGAATACAAAGATGCGGCAAGTCCTATCTGTTGTTTCAGTTGTATAAGGACAGGCTTATATCTGAAGGCGCAGTCCAGTCTCAGTTTGTTGAGATTGCACTGGATCAGCAGGAATTCATGAATCTTAGGAATCCCTATAATCTTTATGATTATGTGATATCAAAGACTCCTGATGCCAATCAGCAGTATTATGTCTTTATCGATGAGATTCAGCTTTCCTACAAGGTAAGAAATCCCGAGGTGAAGGAGGAAGATGTCGCACCGGAAGATCGCGATCTACTGTACACTACATTCTATGATATACTCAATGGTTTGATTGCAAAGAATAACCTTGATGTATATGTTACCGGTAGTAATTCCAAGATGCTATCTTCGGACATAGTCACGAATTTCCGCGACAGAGGATCGGAAATACAGGTATTCCCTCTTTCCTTTGCGGAATTCTACGCAGCTGTCCCACAGGACAAGTCAGATGCTTTTGAAGAATATATGACATACGGAGGAATGCCGTTAGCCGTGTTGGAAAAGAATATTCCAGAAAAGATGAAGTATCTGCACAACCTTCACAAAAGAGTATATCTTAAAGATATTGTGGAACGACACAACCTGAAGGATGACACTGTTCTGGAGGCACTGACAGATTCGCTGTATTCTGCTGTCGGTTCTTTGACAAACACTCACACCCAGGCTAATACTGCAAACTCAAAACTGGGAAGAAATACCTCCGACCATACAATCAAGAAATATCTGGACTTTCTGGAAGATGCCTACCTGTTCAGAAAAGCCAAGAGATATGATGTGAAGGGCAGAAAGTATTACGGCACACCTTTGAAATACTATGCGACAGATATTGGACTAAGAAATGCCAAACTGAACTTCAGACAACAGGAAAGATCGCATATGATGGAAAACCTCATCTACAATGAACTTATCATCAGAGGATATGCTGTTGATGTGGGCGTAGTTGAAGTCGTAAGGGAGACAGAAGGCAAAAGAGTTCAGTCTCAATATGAAATTGACTTCGTTGTCAATCAGGGATCGCACAAAACATATATTCAGTGTGCGTTGAATGTTGACACTGACGAGAAAAAGAGACAGGAGACTTTCTCATTGAAAAACTCCGGTGACTTTTTCAGGAAGGTGGTGATACTTGATGGTAACAGAAAAGAGTGGACAGATGAAGACGGCATTACTTATGTCGGTGTCATCCCATTCCTTTTAGGTGACTTTAATATATTGTATTAGGAGAAGTCATCAAGTGATTTTAACTATGGTGACAGCATGGTCACCGACTGAATAGCTGCATCTGAGGGCAAGAACTTCGTCCAGTTCCTTTCGGATTGCAGGTTTCAGTATGCCGTCACTGACGCCGGAAGAGATGGCAAGTATTTGGATTGTTCCCGAGAACTAAGTTAAAGACTATTAACTTAATTGCTTTTAAGTTAAAAATGTTTTACTTTTGCATGTGGGTAATACTGAGACATTATGAACGGACAAACTTTTATATTTGGAAAACCTGTAGAAGGGGACTTTTTTACAGATCGTGAGGCTGAGACAAAGCGACTTGTTGCCAACTTCAAAGGGGGGATTTCTACTTTCCTCCTTTCACCACGTAGATGGGGAAAGACTTCCTTGATACAAAAGGTAATGAAAGAAGTTCAGTCTGATCATCTTAAGGTGGTCTTTGTCGATGTGTTCAAATGTAAGTCACCTATAGAGTTTGCTGAGACTGTCGCCTCTGCTGTGCTCTCTCAGACCGCATCTAAGGCAGAGGAGTTTATCGAAAATGCAAAGTCGTTCTTGGGTAGGATCAATCTTGGGGTGAATCTGTCACCAGATCCATTGTCAACTTTTGATTTAAAGCTTGGTCTATCTGATGATAAAGCAGATATATCCAATGCTTTGAGTGTACCGGAAAGAATCGCTTCCCAAAAGAACATAAAGATTGTCGTCTGCATCGATGAGTTTCAGCAGATTAACGAATTCCCGGAAGCGATAGCTTTCCAGAATGAACTTCGTACGATATGGCAGCACCAGAAGAACGTTACATATTGCCTTTTTGGAAGTAAGAAGCATATGATGGAAAGCCTTTTCAATACAAATGAGAAGGCGTTTTTCAAGTTTGCCGATATAATATATCTTAAGACGATACCGTTGAGTTATTGGCAAGACTTCATAACCAAGAAATTTGAAAAAGCAGGAAAGAGGATAACCCCTCAGCAGATAGAACAAATCTGTGAGACTGTCCAATATCATTCTTCCTATGTTCAACAGCTTTGCTGGTATGTTTTCTTGGAATCATCCGATGACGTAACAACAGATGATATAAATGTCGGGGTTGAAGAACTGATATGCCAGAATACCCCGTTGTTTGAGACATGGACAGAAAACCTTGGCGCTTACCAGATGAGATTGCTTACTGCTGTGGCCGAAGGAATACATGACGGCTTGTCTTCAGCAGATGTTATAAGAAAGTATAGGCTTGTTTCATCAGCGAACGTTGTCGCTGTGAAGAAAAGTCTCCTTGATAAGAACCTTATATATTCAGACGAAAAGAGGGTATATCTGACTGATCCTATAATGGGTATGTGGCTTAGAAGATAGTCACAACAGTGACCGCAAACTCCCCATAGGCTGCTTCAATGACAAGACCATCTTCAAGTTCGATTCTTACAGTCTTTCCGAGCCCGACAATCCTGCCTCTCAGGTTGGAATCCATCGTAGGTCTTGGACTTTTGTGCTGCCAGGGGTGTGGCCTTTGGTGGCATGCTGGTATCGGGAGTCTTCTCTGAAAAGGTTATCTTTCCTTTCAGAGTACCGAAGTCTGATATGATGTTCTTCTTTGCCACTATGATAAGATGAACATCTGCAGCACCTTCTGGCAAGGCGTGTGCTGCCATTGTCAGCGACAGCTATGCTGTATTGCTGATATCCGGAATCCACTGACAGGTACAAGGAATCCGGACAGGCATTGCATTCCCATCTTATATCCAGATATTCTCCTTCGGATGCTGACTTTCTGTCAGTTGAAAGAGTCATTTGCTTCTTCATCGGCTTGTATAGTTGTGTATATGACTATACGTGCAATTGTCTTGCCAAATCACGACCATTGTCGTATTTATTCCTTGCAATGAGCCCCATAGTCATCCTGAGATTGATTTCAGAGACGGGAACGAAGACAGGGGATGCAGCTTGACAGATCATCTGATCAACGCCGAAAAATCCTTCATAATGCCCTATGGGGCTTTCCCAACCTCCTCCCATGCCTGTATGAACTGTCTGCCGTATCTCTTGTCCACCTTCCAGTCACCGTCGCACAGCAGGACACTGCCTACCGGTACGTCCAGCAGATTGCCCACGATGGTGACAAGCTCGGAATAATCCTTGACCTTCACCTTCAGGATTGAGTACCCGTTCTCGGGATTCTGATATGTGATGCGCTCTACAACGCAGCGAATTCTGGTCATGCGATATAATGATAAATCAATCCTTCAGACAGCCAATCGGGATGACATAAACACCGTCTTCTCTTTGATACGCGTACTTGCCGACTCCTATGATTACAGCCATGAAAGATGGGCTCGGCATCTTCTCTGTATCTATGCTGTTGGCAAGCTTGATCATGTTTTTCGCTCCCTCTTCAATAAGATCCTGGCCGCCGAGTTTCACTTCCATCAGGGCATAGCTGCCATTACGTCTATGAAGCACCGTGTCACACTCAAGACCATTGCTGTCCCTATAATGGTATAGCCTGCCATCCAGAACCTCTGCATATACACGAAGATCTCTGACGGCCATGTCCTCAAAGAAGAAACCAAACGACTTTATGTCATTGACAAGATCTTTCGGGCCAATACCTAAGGCAGCCGTTCCTATGCTAGGATCAACAAAATGGCGCGTATCACCAGTTCTGATAGCAGCTTTGCTGCGGATATTTGGATTCCATGCCTCAAGATCCTCTATGACGAACAGTTTCTTGAGTGCTTTGATATAATCTGCTACCGTATCTTCGTCCAATGTGCTGGAATCATTTGCCAGCATATCCTTTCGTATTGTTGAATATGATGCCTGCTGTGAGATGTTCCTCGCATAGGAGCGCAGCAGCAGTCTTGCACGCTCGGAACTTCGCTTCACATTATCAACGCGCTGAATATCCTTATTGACTACTGAATCCACATAATCAAATGCCTGATCCAGGGCTACCTCCTTAGGAATCAACGTTGCCCACGGCCATCCTCCCCGGCATGTCAGGAAAGCGATATCGTCTATAGTAAGGCTGTTTTGCTGAACGCTGAACGGCTTCCCTTCAAAGAGGTCTTTGATACTTACTTTTCCATTTGATTCACCTGATTCGTAGAGACTCATCGGCCTCATCTTGATGTAGGCATACCGACCGGTTCCACTATGTATGGTTTCATCTGCTTCAGGTAAGACAGAGGATCCGGTGAGAATGAACTGAGATGGTTCGCCCCTCCTATCAACCTCACTACGTATCGAGTCCCATAGCGGAGGTATCGCCTGCCATTCGTCAATCAGTCTAGGTGTTTTACCTTCCAACAAAGTCTTTGGACTTATATCCATCAGCAGAGAACTCTCTTTAAGAACAGAGGAATCGCCTAAGTCAAGGATGCTTTTAGCCAACTGCTTTGCTGTAGTTGTCTTGCCACACCATTTTGGTCCCTCGATTAGAACCGCTCCCTTACCCATAACCTTGCGTTTCAGTATCGCATCCGAAACACGCTGTTTATACTTTTTTGCCATGTCCGTAATTTTGGAACAAATTTATCGATTGGATTCCATATATCCAAATGATTTGGTCGAAAATTCGGTCACTTGTGGTGTGTTTCTTCGGTTATTTGAGGTGATATTCTTCGGTTATTTGTGGGTTTCGGCAGCAGCACATTTGACCGAGCACAAAATAATACCAAGAAAAAGAGTAATTTTGTGTTTCTTCTCTGTAATAATACTGTGTAAAACCGAATATGGAAAAGACAAACAAATTTGATTCGCTTGTATTCAAGCGCTTGGTGATACCAGGTATCATCATTGAGGTACTTTTAACTATTCTGACTTGGGTACCAACGGGTCTTAATATGAATCTTCTGACTCGCTCTATAGGTGGACCTCCGGGTATTGCTATTCAGGCAGGAATGATGCCATGTGCTATTCTTATGCTTGCTTACTTTAGTGTTGCCTTCGTTTATACTATCGTTTTGCCATGCAAGTACTTCAAAGGCTCCAGCTCTTTTCTGGATTCTATACGAAGGTTTTCAATCTTCAGTCTGCTTGTGTTACTGCTGCTAGATCTTCTGGTCATCTTTGGATGGATAGAGTTTATCCGGTGGAATTATGTGGATATCTTGAATATACCTGTAGTAGGAGGACTCTCCTTGTTAGGATTCATTATGACATGTGTATTCTTATATTGGAGTACCAAGATATACAGGCATCAAAAGATCAGATTCTTCAGTCTTAAAACATTGGAGGGTGTAGCGATTTTTGTGGGATCACTAGTGTTGATCGAGTGTACATTATGGATAATAATATAAACACGAATGCTGATTAGAATATATATCAAATGTCTTGGGAAGAATTAAACGCTATGTTCGATGAACTAGAGCAGGAGGTTGAAAAGCATGATTTAGCGGAATCAATAAGAAAACGCCAGCCATGGGTTCTGTGGGAAGGAGAAGAAGAACCGGAAAGGCAGTCTCCGCATTCTGTCCTGTACGAATTAGTAGACTTTTTTCGCAAGATTTAATCCAATCATTCATAGCAGTTAATGCAAAATTGACTTCCCTTCCATAAAAATAGCTGTTTTCGTGGAAGGGAGTCGTTTATTTTGCTATATTTGCGTGATGTCAACGAAGATATAACTAATACTATACAAAATGGCTGATTTCAAATATGCACCGATGTTTCAGCTTGGCGAGGACAAGACTGAATATTACAAGATTCCGGGTTCGGAGCAGTATGTAAGTACTGGAGAATTCGAGGGACATGAGATCCTGAAGATTGCAAAGGAAGGACTTACAGTGATGTCAAACACTGCTTTCCGTGATGTTTCATTCATGCTCCGTCCTGAACATAATGAGATGGTTGCCAAGATTCTTCATGATCCTGAGGCTTCCGAGAACGACAAGTATGTGGCTCTCACCTTCCTTCGTAATGCAGAGGTGGCATGCAAGGGTAAACTTCCTTTCTGTCAGGATACCGGTACTGCCATCATCCATGGCGAGAAGGGTCAGCAGGTATGGACAGGATACTGTGATGAGGAAGCTCTTTCTCTCGGAGTATACAAGACTTATACAGAGGAGAATCTCCGTTATTCGCAGAACGCCCCTCTGACAATGTATGACGAGGTAAATACAAAGTGCAATCTTCCTGCGCAGATCGATATCGAGGCCACTCACGGTGCCGAGTATCACTTCCTCTGCGTTACAAAGGGCGGCGGTTCTGCAAACAAGACATATCTTTATCAGGAGACAAAGGCTATCCTGAATCCTCAGACTCTCGTTCCGTTCCTCGTTGCAAAGATGAAGACCCTCGGAACTGCGGCATGTCCTCCATACCACGTTGCTTTCGTTATCGGCGGTACATCTGCTGAGAAGAACCTCCTTACAGTGAAACTGGCGTCTACCAAGTTCTATGACGAACTTCCTGCTACAGGTGACGAGACAGGACGTGCATTCCGTGACATCGAACTCGAGAAACTCGTTCTTGAGGAGGCTCATAAGATCGGTCTCGGTGCTCAGTTCGGCGGAAAGTATTTCGCACATGACGTGCGCATCATCCGTCTTCCACGCCACGGCGCAAGCTGTCCTGTAGGCCTCGGAGTAAGCTGCTCTGCAGACCGTAACATCAAGGCTAAGATCAACAAGGACGGTATCTGGATCGAGAAACTCGACGACAATCCTGCACGCCTCATTCCTGAGGAACTCCGTCAGGCAGGCGAGGGCGAGGCAGTGAAGATCAACCTCGACCAGCCTATGTCTGACATTCTCAAGGAACTCACCAAGTATCCTGTATCAACCCGTCTCAGCCTCAACGGTACCATCATCGTAGGTCGCGACATCGCTCATGCGAAGATCAAGGAACGTCTTGACAGGGGAGAGGAGATGCCTCAGTATCTCAAGGACCATCCTATCTACTATGCAGGTCCTGCAAAGACTCCTGCAGGAATGCCTTGCGGTTCGATGGGTCCTACAACTGCAGGCCGTATGGACTCATATGTAGACCTCTTCCAGAGCCACGGCGGCAGCATGATCATGCTTGCGAAGGGTAACAGAAGCCAGCAGGTTACTGACGCATGCCACAAGTATGGCGGATTCTACCTCGGTTCGATCGGAGGTCCTGCTGCGATCCTCGCTCAGAACAACATCAAGAGCATCGAGTGCGTGGAGTATCCTGAACTCGGAATGGAGGCGATCTGGAAGATCCATGTAGAGGACTTCCCTGCATTCATCCTCGTTGACGATAAGGGCAACGACTTCTTCAAGAAATTGGGATTGTAATATTGTAAAATTATAGTATCTTTGCAGCCGGAATTGAGATATGGTGTAACGGTAGCACTACAGATTTTGGTTCTGTCTGTCCAGGTTCGAATCCTGGTATCTCAACCGAAGCAATGAGCCGCCCTTAAAAGGGCGGCTCATTGCTTCGCAGTGCCCCCGCGGCAGCGGACCAGGAAGTGCGACCGCAGAGAGCAAATTCTGCGGCTATTGTTGTCTCAGGTATATTAGCCGCAAATTTGACCGAGCACAAAATAAGACCAAGAAAAAGAGTAATTTTGTGTTCGTATGGCAAACGGAAGAAAATCAGCGAAGTTTAAGAGCACAGTGGTGCTGGAACTGTTACGCGGCGAGTCAGCTGAGGAACTGAGCCGCAAGTATGGAATAACGATGGCGGAGCTATCCGCCTGGCGAGATGAGTTCATTGAAAACGGTAAGCAGGAATATGCCGACAATGTCACCCATATCAGAAAAGTCCGTATATAAGGTTCCATACTAGGAAACGTGCGAACTTGCCGACCAGAAGCAGAACCATCGTCCACCCCGGGCGTGTCTTGTAGAACCCCAGAGCAATGGCTATCACGTCTCCGATAAAGGGTATCCATGCCGTCAGGGCAAGCCATACGCCCCACTTGTCTATCTTCTCCTTCTGCTTCTGCAGCGTCTCGGGCCTGACCTTGAACCACTTCTCTATCCACTCCCATTTACCGATCCATCCAATCCAGTATGTCGCTACGCTCCCGAGCCAGTTTCCCAGAGTCCCGACCAGCAGACACCCTGCCGGATTGGCCGTAGTGGCAAGGATAGCCAGATATAGGGCATCAGAACTGAACGGGAATATGGTTGCAGCCAGAAAAGTTCCGATAAAAAGGCCGAACAGTCCAAGTCCTTCCAGAAACTCCATCGTCATTTTCTTTTATTGCGGAAAAATTCAGTGACAAGATCACAACATTCGTCGGCAAGAACGCCGGAGACTACCTCCGTCTTCGGATGCATGAGGGAAGGGGAGAACATCGAAAATCCTCTCTTGGGATCGCTTGCGCCATATACCA
>CAZYCJ010000056.1:0-12673 GCA_964645495.1 uncultured Muribaculaceae bacterium | reverse complement strand
CCACACCCTGCTGATCTTTCTCTACGCTGTCGGGGCCTGGCGCCTCATCCGGCGAAAAGCCTATAAACGCTAATATCGTCCGATTCTTACAAGAACCGGACGATTATGATTCCTATATTCAAGGATGGGAAATTACTCAAGAACCCCGCCGTAATCAACTGAATCGACGATCCAGTCAGAAATGCCGATATTGACTCCCTGATCAGTCTTGGCTAGGGTAATCGTACATTTATGCTGTTTTCCAGACTCCAATGTCAGACTCTGCTTGAGCACATATGTTCTCTGATCGATTGTAATATTCACGAAATCTGCATCAGACACAATCTGCGGAACGAGCAAAGCCTTATACTGGCCGTCTTCAAGATACGGTTTCACTTCAGCAACCGAGCCAGATGCTGTCACCTCTCCCGATGCAAGATTAATCTGTGCATCTGCCTTTACTGAACATATAGTGACATCTGCAGCAGAAAGTTCATCCTCTGAATATCCATTCCCTGCGACCAGAGCAACGACAAGACGGCTCATCTTATGATCCAGCATCACGTCAACCGGTTCTGACGACGGAGTGACATCTGTAGACTTTCCTAAAAGGAAATCACATGACAAATAGGCAGACTCAGTGCTCTGATCCTTATTTACAGAAAAAGGGAACTTAGTCACATCGGCAATACTTGCCGTATACGGATAATAGCAGTAGAAATCCGCATTTGTGTCTGTAGAAGCCCAATAAATCGGATATTCCGGAGTCCAGGAACCGGAATATGTAAAGCACAGGTTGTCTACATGGTTGCCGCTTGAGGCAAGAGTGCCTGCTCCTGCAGCAGTATGGTTGACAATATAGACACCCACCTTGTCGCCAGTCTCAAATGCTGATTCTGTAGCACGAGTCATTGAAACGCAAACCGGAATCTTGTCCTCTTCAGGAGTTGGAGCCGGATCCGGAGCCGGAGCATCAGGAGTTGGTTTTGTGCAGCCGAAAGCTAACATGCAGGCAGCAAAAGCTAAACCAAAAGACTTTTTCATAATTATAATAGATTTAGAAGTTACTGAATTAGGATTATTGATTTCTTGTCTGTCTTATTCCCAGCCGGAAATATTTCCACCTATTTCAATCTTGACCTGATCAGGGTTCTGGTTGAGGGTGATTGTCATTGTATGCATATATCCCTGACGGAAACTGATCTTTCCTTCCATGAGATAGGAGACGCTTCCAACAATGACCTCAACAAGAGGTCTCCTTGACGTAAGGCTCTGAGGGACTAAGATCGCCGAATACTCGCCAGTCGCTATCTTCTTGCACCTAATGGACTCGGTTGCAGCAAAATTATCCTTTGCCGCATTGCCTGTAGACAGGTCCACAACGGCCTGAGGAACGGTGCTAAGAATATACACCTCGGCATCTTCCGGAATATCTCCCTCGAAATCTTCACCTTTTGCGAGCTTTACCACGGCCTTGCTCATCATATGTTCGAACTGCATAGAGACAGGGTCGGCAGAGGCAGACACTCCTGCCACAGACGCCCAAAGGAAATCACTCCGGGAATAAGATTCGTCCGAACTTTGATCCGTCTGAACGCGGAAGCTGTAATCGACCACATCATTAACCTCACCGGAATATGGATAATATGCATAGATATTATGCGTACCTTCATTCCAATAGACCTTACGGGCGGATGTCCATGATGTTCCGTTAAAAGTAAACAATTCATTGTTCACTTCGTTGCCGGCAAGCTGGAGAACGGCATCTGACGCAGTGACATATACTCCGATCTCATCAGTCGCCTCAAATCCGGTGTCGGTTACACGTGTCAACTGACCGGGATAAAGCAAGTTCAACTGGATTTCGCCTTCTGCCGGAACATAGACTTCAGTTGCAGGATCCTTACTGCATGCACATATGGCAATCGCCATAACTGCCATGAAAAAACCTTTTTTTACTGTCATGGTATTGTTTGTTTTATTATTTGTCATAATATCTGGTCTTCAGATCCGCACGTATACTGCGGACAGCATCACCAACGGCCTTAGCATCGCAGCAAGCCGGAGCGACATGAGTGCTGCTTGCCCCATACGACGTACCGGTAAAATATGAATAGGACGTCCCGCTTCGTGTCGCGCCATCGGTATCACCCCATTCTGACGTATCGTTTGCATAGAAATAATCCATAGTGAAATTCTCTCCAGCATAACTGAAGATACGCTTCATGATCTCGAGACGTGAAATTGCGTTGTAGTACGGAATGCCATAATTCATGCATGAATTGGACTCGGAACGGAAGACCCCCTCATGTAGCCGTAGGCGCCTTCATAGATATCGACATTGTCACTGTAACGTGTGTCGAAGATGAAATCCGACCAAGGGACCTCATTGAATTTTGACGATACCGCGATGTTCTGATACCACCCTCTTGAATGGAAGTTCTGAATTTCCTTCCTCAAGCTTACAGGCACCCATCTCGAATACGAAATTTCCTCGTCCGCCAATTTACCGAATCCGTGTCCGCCGGCCTCGTGCTGGATGACGCCTCTGGTATCCTGTGGATACGGACGGCCGGAAGGCGGGCATATGCTTATGGCCGCATTACCGCTATATATGGTATTTCCATCATAGGCATCTTCATTTGGGACAAGCACCACCAGCGACTCCGCAATCTTGTTCTGCTCCAGCGGAGAATACTCCAAGGCATAGTCCAGCACATCATCAACCGCCGTAATGAGCTGATTGGAAGTGCAGATGGTGCCATCATACCCATACAGAGTCCCGAAACGGTTGTTTACGTAGGTATACATTGTATTGATACCACATTCCTGAGACAGAGGGAAGGTCACATGCACATCGAAATACTCACGATGACTCTTATACGGCTCGAGGCCGAAGAAATATTCCACCTGCTCCTTGACAAGATTCAGATATGAGCCGTCTGAAATAGCCTGACCGTCAAAACCGTCTCCGACGAACACTACATCAATGCCGTCGCCTAGAGAATGAGACTGAAGTGTCAGACATCCGTCCTCTTCATATTCATAATCATACTGCGCGACCTGACAAGAGGTTCTGTGATTCTCTGCCGGCATTACGAACTTTATCACATCCTGCCTGTCTCCTGCCCCCTGCTCCATCTGGCTGAAGGTAAGCCTCAATTCCGTCTTACCAGTGCCTGATGTCTGCGACAGAGTCACCCATGACGGACAGTACTCGACCTCCCAATCCCCGTCAGCATTGAGTATCAGGGTTTCTGTATGGACCGTATTAAGGGCATTAGCCTGAGCCGGCCGGCACACAAAGTCAGAATACTCTGCAATCCTCTTGAACTCGCACCATCCCGGAGCCTGTCGATAGGCATCAACACACCCTGCCGGTACCTCAACTGTGAAATTATCCTTATTCACACCATGAAAGGCATTTTCACAGATTACCGGCGGCACTTCGGCATGACTCACAATACTTGCAATAGCCGAGCATCCATAAAATGCATTGACTTCTATAAGTTCCACGTTTTCCGGAATAACGACACCTGTGATATTATAACATCTGTTAAAGCATCCTTTAGGTATCCTCGCGACATTTTTCGGAAGAGTAACAGTACCTGTCAGATATACACAATCTGCAAAAACTCCTTCTTCGTCTCGTAATCCATCTCCCAGAAGTTTAAGACTTTCGGGGAAAATCACTTTAGAAATCTTTGTTTCACAGAAAGCATTTCCTCCTATATACTTCAGATCCGGAGGAAGGACTAATTCTCCGCTTAAATCCGCTCTAGCAAAAGCCGCATATCCAATCTCAACTATGCCTTCATGGAACTCAACCTTAGTACATCCTGAGTCCTCAAACACATAATCTGGAACTATTGTGGTTTTAGGAGGAATGACTATTGTTCCTGTCGTTCCTGTAAAGCCAAGATTTTCATACAACACCAGACTTGAAGGTAATACTAATGGACCTGATAGATTTGTTCCCTGAAAAACACCAAAATTCTGGCCCCCATAGTCTCTTGGCCCGATTTCTTGAAGTCCTTCCGGGAAATATATAGTACCTGAAAGTCCGTTATTTAAAGCAAATGCTCCACCTCTCAAAATTTTCAAGGATGATGGCAATTTAACTTCTCCCGTCAGGTTATTTTCTGTAAATGCTTCGACTCCTATATATTCCACTCCATCTGGAATATCAACACGACCAACCAAACCCACGTTTTTCAAAGCCTGATCGCCAATTTTCTTTATGCTTGTAGGCAATATGATATGAGCCAGGATACCTTTATTACCACTATGGAGACGTCCTCCAATTCCTGCAAGACAGTCCTTTTCGCTGGCATTTCCAGTTATCGTAATATCTCTAATATTCAAAGCCATCATTCCTGAAAGTTTCTCTCCGATAAAATTCAGGTCTGCGTGATTGAGCGTTCCTGTAATCTTCAAAGCGCCGATTTCATCATAGTCATAGCCTTGCTCCGTCAGTTTGGAAGATAATGTACCCGGCTCATCAATATGAACCACAATATATTCACGGACTATTCCGTCATGAAAATCCGGGTCCTCTATCCAAGCCACCACATCGTCGGACAACAATTCAAACTCATAATCACCATCGGCAATTCTCTTGTTAACCGCCAATGTGAAATTATGCATCCTGCCGCTGTAGTATATCATCTCCACGTCTTTCACAAGACTATATGACTGCCCTCCCACATCTACTATCAGCAGTTCTTTCCCAGCCTCAATAGTCTGAGGCATAACTACAGCCCTCCATTGTCCGTTGTATGACAAAGGGGTGATCAACCCCTCATTATCCTCGCCAACCGCAAGAGAGCCGTCCTGAAAATTTACCGTACCTGACAGACGCGTCTTTCCAATAAGCACAGTCTTGTTCAAGGCATTCCACTCATCCGCCGTAAACCCTTCTCCCATCTCAAGACTGACCGTAATGCCTGCCATAAGATGCCTGTACTGGAGATTGATGGTCTCGGTGGTAGGACTGACCTTCTCTGCCTTGGCCCACAGCAGGTCGCTTTCTTCGTATCCGGCCCCTGCCGTGCTGTTTGCATCGCCGGAATCCTGCAAAGAATTCACGGAAAAATTATATGCTGTCGGTGTCTCCATAGCGGAATCGTAAGGATAGTAGCCATAGAAATCCGCCGGCGTCGTCTTATCTGCCCAGTATATCTGATACGGAGCATCCCAAGAGCTTCCATTGTACTCAAATAGGGCGTTGGCAGCACGGACTCCCTTCATCTTTAATTCTCCCGGAGTACCATCATCATTATAATCCACGATGAAAATGCCGACCTCGTCATCCGCAACAAAACCATTATCGTCAGCTCGGGTCTGCACTCCGGCCACAGGATAGGTCGACGATATCCTGACCGGCATCTCAACATCCTCAGAGACAAAAGAGAAGGTCTCCTCTGCACATGATGTCAGAAAGGCAAAAGCAACGATTGTGCTAAACAATATATTTATCTTCTTCATCTCTATTTCGTTTTAATGTGGACGAGTGGTGAACCTTCAATGAAGATAGGAGCAGGATTGTGTCTTACCGCACCCAGATTCCAATCTCCATATCCGGCACGGGTAATCTCTCCCATTTCCCTGCTGTCGTTCGCTACAAAATCCTCAAAAGAGAACTCTTCTCCGGCATATTCCTTCAGCCTTTCCACTATCGCCTGACGAGAAATCGTGCTGAAATATGGGACATTGTTGTTCATACAGGAATTGACTTCAGAACGGTACACTCCTCTGGAATGGAAATAGGCTCCATCATAAATATCCACGATATCATCATAATTCTCATGGAAGATCAGATGCCTCCACTCTATATCCGAATATTTGCCTGAAAGGGAAATATTACGGAACCATCCGATGTCCTTCATAAGAATAACATCGTCGACATGAGTACAACATAGGCATGTACATTTCTGGATATAAGCCTGATGATAGATATACTCATCGGCAAGCTTTCCAAAACCGTGACCGCAGGCCTCATGCTGAATCAGTCCACGATAATCATTCGGATAATCAGAACGGCTATGTGGGACAAAAGCGACAGCCGCACCGGCCTCCTGCATGACAGTAATACCTTCATAAGCATCCGAATTCAACAGACAGATGACAAGGCTCTGATCCACATTGCCTGCATCTATCGCTGGAGCCTCCACATCATTCAGGACATATGACCACACGGCACCTGCATCAATCTGAAGCCTGCCCTCACTTCCGGCCCCATATATGGTATTGAACTTCGTCTCCCTCCAGATATTAACATTTGAGCACACCCCGCTTTCGTAAGACAATGCGAAATCTATATTCACATTGAAATATTCACGATATGTCTTATATGGCTCTACATCGAAGAAATACTCCATTCCTTCCTGTACATCGGCCAGATAGGAGCCTTCGTAAATATCCTTAGCACTGTATCCGTCACCGACGAAAGTCACATTGATTCCGCCGTTGTTTCCCTTTGTGGCCGTCTGCAGAACAAGCTCGGTATCCTCGTCATGCTCATAGTCATACTGGGTGATCTGATATGAACAAGTCACAGGGTTGCCTTCTTCATCGGCCACATCAGTCAGAGTGAATACAATCTCCCCAGAACGCACGCCCTCACCATGAGCCAGTTCGTCTATTTCTATAGTGAACTCTGTCTTTTTATATCCTTCCGTAACAGATGGCCTAGCCCAGGATGGAGTGGAAGTAACGGTCCAGTCACCGTCCGCATTCAGCACCACGGTTCTCACATTGCCTTTATTGAGCAGTTCTGCCCTCATCGGACGACACACGAAGTTCCTATAGCCGGAAATCCTCTTGAACTCCTTCCAGCCGTCTGCATTCTTATATGCCTCGACAGCCTCAGGAGGTACAACCACTGTAAAGTTGTTCTTCTCCACTCCGTTGAATGCGGAACCATCGAGCAAAGGAGGATCGACCGAGAGGCACCTGATGTAATCAAGTGAATAGCAGTCCGCAAAAGCCTCACTCTCTATCTGAAGCAGATTCTCCGGAAGAATCATAGCCGTAAGCTTCTCACATTTATAGAAGCCCCTTTGCTTGATTTTTTCAACAGACGAAGGCAAGAACAAAGTGTCCTGAAGACTTCCGCACCCACTGAAGGCATTGGTTTCAATGATATCAAGACCTTCAGGAAGTTTGATATGAGAGATATTCGTTCCCGCAAAAGCAGTTCCTCCTATCCGCTTTATCGTAGATGGGAAATTTATATCACCCTGAAGTGTTGTAGCGTTCCAGAACGCCTCATCACCGATTTCCTCCACTCCTTCAGGGAAGTGCACGGATGTGATCTTCTTAGGCATTCCGTTCACCTTCTTGATGCCTTGAGGAATACGGACATCACCTGTCAGATTTTCCGGCAAAGAATACTTGTTTATGACATCCAGTTTCTCCGGTATATGCACACGTCCTGTCAGATAATGACAAGGGCCAAAAGCACTCTCGCCGATATAGACAATATTCAGAGGCAGGATAAACTCACCCGTAAGGTTGCATTTCTGACCGTCCGCAGGATCAAATGCCCCTTCTCCAATATATTCCAATGTGGTAGGCAGATATAATTCGCCCGACAATGAGCTATTCTGATGATTCCACGCCTCAAATGCAGATCCACCGATATGCTTCAGGCCTTCCGGAAATATCAGCGAGCCTCTTAGATTGCAACCGGCAAAGG
This sequence comes from uncultured Muribaculaceae bacterium, assembly GCA_964645495.1. Taxonomy (GTDB): domain Bacteria; phylum Bacteroidota; class Bacteroidia; order Bacteroidales; family UBA932; genus Cryptobacteroides. The sequence continues at coordinate 4,995 of CAZYCJ010000056.1, read as the reverse complement.
CAAGCTCTCCAATTCCCGAAAGGGAATCAGGCCACACAACATAACTGAGATACTTCATATTATGGAACGCCTCTCTAGGTATATAGTCATCAGCTATTTGTGGTTGTCCGTAGGACTCCTGAACTGAACCATAATTATAAGAAGTCTGATCTTTTGTTCTCAGTTCCTTGAGATTTACAGCCTCAAGGTAAGGCATGTTTTCACGGATATATCCGAAATGGTCGTGTTCTGAAAGAGTGCCGGTGAGTTTAAGGTTGATGATTTCTTTGGGATCGATTCCCATCTCGCTTACCACATCACCGATATACTGTCCTTCCTCCACATGTACGGTTATATACTCCCGGGCTGCCCCATTATGGGAAACAGGGTCATTCTGCCATGCAACGACAGCCTCATCGACAAGAGACAGCTGATAGTCGCCTTCCGGAAGGGACTTGGACACCTCAAGAGTAAACTTATGGAGTTTCCCGGAATAATATACCATGGCCTGCTGAAGCTTATGAGACTTTGATATACCATCAATTGTAACAGAAATCAGCGGCATACCGGCCTCAATCGTCTGCGGTACGACTATCGCCCTATAGTCCGTTCCTGCCTTCATCGGCACAATCGCCTGAACCGCAGAGCCTTCTTCTGCCGACACGACTCCGGTCTGCAAATTCACGACAGCATCAAGCACGGTGTTTTCAATCACTACCTGCTTTGTCACAGTGTCCCATTCTCCTGCATCAAAGCCACATCCCTCCACCAGGGTCACCTGCACTCCCGCCATGACATGCTGATGCTTGAGATTCAGCACGCCGGATGTAGGAATCACATTCCCGGTCTTGGCCCAGAGAAAATCACTCGCTTCATACCCGGTGATGGACGTGTTTCCGATCTGCGCTTCCTGATTTATATGCACAGGAAACGGATATGCCGTAACACTGGAAAGCTCCCCGTCAAACGGATAATATCCATACGCATCGACGGGAGTAGTCTTGTCTTTCCAGTACAACTGATAAGCTCCTGTCCAGAGACCGCTTTCATCATCATAAGTAAACTGCACATTGTCCGCATGATTGCCCGTCAAGGACAGTTCCTGAGGATTTTCCCCATCGTAATTCACGATGAAGACACCTATCTGATCCCCATCAGCGAATCCGTTGTCATTCGCACGGGTCACATACTGCTGGATTATCTCGGCCCTGAGTTCCATCTCAGACGACCAATCCTGCTCCGGCCCATCACCAGACAAAGGACCCGTTTCTTCGGTAAAGCATGAGACTGCTCCGGACATAACCGCAATAAGCAGAAGCACCTTATTTGTAGCCAAACCTTTCATTTTCAGAGTGTTTTTCATTTCTATTCTGGTAATTCAATGACATCTTCAGCAACAAAGTCCTCGAAACTGAATTCTTCGCCGGCACATTCCATAATCCTCCTTACAAGAATCTCGCGGCTTATGGTATTGAAATAATGCACGTAGGCATTGCCCATCACACTCTGATTCTCAGACCTGTAGGCGCCACGGGAGTGGCCGCAGGCTCCTTCATAGACATCCACAATCGAAGCATATTTTTCATGGAAGATCAGGTGGTACCAAGGAAGGCTCTTCATCTTGTTCGTCTTCGAGACATTCTGCCACCATCCGTTTCTTTGGGCTCTGGCATATGCTTCGTTCTTATTACACCCCGGACATCTGCAGGCCTCAATAAATGTAAGGTGTGTAATCGTTTCCGGTCCAAGCTTTCCGAAGGCCGTTCCTACGGCTTCATGAAGGACACAACCCTGCTGGTCGAACGGATAGACATCTTCACTCTTACCCATCCAGCTGATTGCCAGACCGCTGCCATCATACAAAGTAGTAGAATTGGCCGTCGCATTCGTATTCAGCAGCACAAGGACGGTCGAATTGGACTCGTTTCCTGAAATACCGACGCCGTAAGTCCCGGCATAGTCCAAGACCTTGTCATTGTCACCGAACAATTCGCCATAATACTCCGAATCAAATCTGGTCAAGCCTCCGATGCCAGACTCTGGAGACACAGCATATGCCGTGCTTACTGTAAAATAGTCACGATAGGTCTTCATCGGTTCGATGCTGAAGAAATATTCCATCTGCTGCATCATATCCTGAAGGTACTTCCCGCTTGCTATGTCTTCAGCGTCATATCCGTCACCGACGATAAACAAAGGTATCGCATTTGCAGCACCGGCAGAAGCCTCCTGCAGAATGACCGTCTGGTCTTCACCGACATCTGTCCCTATCTGTCGTACGGTAGTATACGTCGTGTAATCCTTACCCTTCAATGAGAACACTATAGTTCCCTCACGTGTGGCGGAACCGACCGCCTGAGCATCAACTGACACGGTCACTTGTGCCTTTCCAGTTCCCGAAGAAGGGGTAACCGTCACCCAGTCTGGACATTCGGTCACTTCCCAAGGTCCTTCTGCTCTTATGATTCCTTCGCGGACAATACTTTTATCCAAAGCTGTAATCTCAGGGATATTGAATGCCAGCTCCTTATAAGCAGTGATATTCTGGAACTGATTCCAAACTGCCGTATTGCGATACAGTTCTACAGATTTTTCAGGAACCTGAAGTATACATTTATCGAAATAAACGCCACTAAAAGTATTTGAATACACCATAGGGGGCTCTTCTGACAGACACGTGAAAAGTTGTAAAGAACTACATCCCGAAAAGGCATCAGTACCAATATATTCAATATTTTTACCAAACTGAACCTTCTTCAATTGAGAGCAATTACTGAAAACCATCTCCCCGCAAAAAAGAAGATTATTTCCCGCCGTAACGGACTCAATCAGCGTTCCCGAAAACAATCCTGAATATCCCCAAGTAGAGCCACCTTCAAGAATATTGATATTCTCCGGTATTACCAAATCTCCTCCGACCAAAGTACCCGACAATGCACCTGAACCTATTTTCTTTAAACGCTCAGGAAAACTTAAATTCATCTTCAGTACTTTTGTGTTGGCAAAAGCGCCTTTACTTATGAATTCAAGATTAGCAGGCCAATCAAAATCGTTATTTATCTTCGTATCTGTAAATGCCTCAACACCTATTTTCTTGACATTGTCATGCATTACCAAGTTTGTTCCATGGTGGAACCCCATCTCTCTGAAAGCGCTTTCAGGAATTTCCGTAATGGTTGAAGGAATTATTATATCACCGGATAAATCAGTTCCACATGATTCAAACGCGCCTTCACCCAAATACTCCAATTTCGACGGCAGATAAAATGTTCCTGTAAAATTTCTCGCGCGCCAGAACGCGCTGTTTCCCACATATTTAAGATTATCCGTCAGCCTCATCTCACCCGTAACCAACACTCCATCTACCTGATTAGACGCAAAAACTGCATTTCCTATGTATTCGAGACTATATGGGAGTTCAATATTACAAGTAGCGCCATAAAAGGCCTGTTCATGAATGTGGGTCAACCCTTCCGGTAGAGACAAAGTCGACGTCAATTCGACACATGTAAAGGCATTACATCCAATATGTTTTAAATCAATCGGAAGAATAACCTGCCTTAGATAAGACATATTGTTGAATGCATAGTTGGGCAGATAATCGTCAAAATACTCTTCTACATGGCACTGCTGCTCATTGCTCCAATATGACTGACCTAGCACATGTACCAATTTAACCTCTTTCAAATTAATTCTTCGAAGGCTACCGGACATCTTATCACGAATATATTGGAAATCAGACTCTGTAAGATTTCCCGTCAGTTTCAGATTCTGGATATCAGCCGGATCGATTCCCTTATCAGAAATCACTTGCTCCAATGTACCCGGCTCAGAAACGTCTATCACAACATAGGCATTGCTTTCATAGTTGTGAGTCGACTCATCATTGACCCAGTCAGTGATACCTTCATAGCTCAGGCTGCAGGCATAGTCTCCACTCACCTCCGATTTATTGACAGTAATCGTAAAATTATGAAGACGCCCCATATTATAGACCATATCAGAGGTAAGACGGTGAGTGTATGTGCGGCCATCAATGGTGACACTCAAAAGGCTGCTTCCCGCAGCAACTGTCTGAGGAACGATAACTGCGCGGTATGCATCATCCGACTGAGGAAGCATAATTATACTATTGTCGACTTCTCCTTCAGGGACAGGGATACCGTCTGCCAGATCAATGACTGCATATCTGACCGTATTGTCCACCTGCACCGTCTTTTCAGCCGCTTCCCACTCAGAATCATCCATCCCGGTCCCTTTCACAAGCTGCACTTTGACTCCGGCCATCCGATGAGAATAATTGACGATTATCACATCTTCCGTAGGAGCCACCTTCGTGACCTTACCCCACAGGAAATCCGAAGCCTCATAATTTGACACTGCTCCATCCGATGGCATGACATTCTGCCAGCAGCTCACTTCCACACGGTACTCAGAAGGGTTCTCTATGTGTTCTACGCCGGGATAATATCCATATATATCGATTGGAGTGACGGCATCCTTCCAATACAACTTGGCCGAACTGCTCCACGAATTGTCATCAGCATTGTACGTATACAATACATTTGAAGCGCGATGTTTGGAGTCCTTGAGCGTACCAGGCACATCGCCATCATAGTCGATGACATATATACCCATCCGGTCGCCGGTAGCAAAACCGCTATCATCAGCCCTTGTCACATACTCCTGATCAATGGCCCCTTGAAGATTCAGAACATTGGCTTCGTCCTGAGCAGACCCGTCTATCAGCATTTCCTGCTGACAACCTGCAAGCAACAAAGCCACTGTCAAAACCCTCGTAATTATTTGTGGTAATGACTGCATATAATTGTAAGTTTATGACACACAAGATTATCTGCAAAAATACCCCCCCCTAATTTAAAAAACAAGAGTTCTGACATATTTTCAAATAAAAAGCCGCTGAAATTTCTTCCAGCGGCCTCTGTTCTTATTTAACGCTGATTAGTCAGCGAGTGAGATTCTCTTGAATGTAAGGATCTTTGCCTCAGCATCTGC
>CAZYCJ010000055.1:1641-13402 GCA_964645495.1 uncultured Muribaculaceae bacterium | reverse complement strand
CATGCCCAGGTCGCCTGAATTAGATGGAAATACTGGATTACCCCATGCATCATATGCAACATCAATTCTTACCTCATCGTTGCCAGCAATTATTGAAGTTACATTACCAAGTGAGTCTCTAATAAAATAATATGGCGTACCAGTTAATCCTATATAACCTTGTGCGATTCCACTTTCATCATATATTATATTCATAAAAGAACTAGTGTTTTCTTCAGGATTAGTTATTGAAACACCTTTAAGAATTCCATTCTCCCAAACATATTCTATCGTTAAAGTTTGTTCATAGGTATATTCATCAGTAGTTCCACTTACAAGTTCTTTATCATAGAAAATTTTCCTTGTTCTCAATCCGCTTTCATTATATTCGTACTCATATCGATTTCCTTCTCCATTTGTTTCAAAGGCAATGAGTAATCGCCCGTTCCATTCAAGTGAACCATTTGCCGGCGTGTAGTTTAATGGATTTCCTAAACTGTCATATTGGATTATTTCCCCATCAAAACCGGTCAACAAATCTTTATGGGTTTCACTATATGTGAATGTAATTGTTTCATGTTCGGTATTGATATTAAGAGTATCATTTTCATAATTATAAGCACTTGATGGATAAATTTTCTTTTCAGTAATATTTCCACCAGCGTCATACGAGTATATAATGCAACAATCTTTTACTGATGAATATTCTCCGATAAGTTGATTTGCATCATCATATCTGAAAGCAGCATATAATGTAGTGGTATCTGTTAAACCATCTGTAACTTTTATTTCTTCTATGTTACCAGCTGAGTCGTATATATAACTATATGTCAAATCGATAAATGCTTCATCAATAACATTACCATTATCATCGCGAATAATTTCACCGTTATCGTCAACAGCGCCTAATGATTTCATTGTTCTATAAGTACCAATTAGTGTGGTTTGCTTGTCATTGATTGAATTATATGAATACTCTTCTTCTGAATTAATTACAGTTATATTTGTGTTTTCTTGATATTTAGCAAGTATATCATTTGATATTGGACGTTCAAATTCATCAGTCACACTATCTTTATTATAAGTATATACAACATTTGCGGTTTCATCATTTATTGTTCCAGTTCGATTAAGAATTTGTGTTGAAGAACTGGTTGTTTCATATACATTATTAGTGCTTTGTGCACTTTGTGTAGTGACGACGGTAGTAGAGTAATTGTCCACTTGTGTGAATGTCTCAACAGTGTTACCTGCATCATTAATACTGGAATGATAGAGAACTTTCTCTGTGTTATTATCCAATAGGATGTAACTGTATGAATTATCATTATATGCGATTTTCACTTTTGCTCTTTCATCTAAAATAGAAGACAAATTACCATCTTCATCATATGTATACAATAATGTTTTCGAGTTGTTTTTATCTTCATTACCCTCTACAATATGCTGCTTATAATCTATTTTAGTAATTAAGTCCGGATTTTCTGTGTCGTAATAATAATCAATTACATCACCATTTGCATATGTAATTGTATCAACTTGACATGTTTTAGCATTTTCATAAGTAGTTGACACTAAAGGTGTTTCCTGTGTGCTTACGCTTATATCAGTAATATTTCCATAAACATCATATGCAAAATTATAGCTAAAACCATTGTGAGTTACAGAAGATAACATGCCGTCAGTATAACCGTAATCTGTTTTCATCTCAACAGATTCTCCGGTAATGGTATTGTTAACTGTCTGCTTAACAGATGAAAGCAATCCAGAAGCGGTGTATTCAAAATCTTTCGCGTTTTGTTCTGCACCAGTCGCAATAGAAATAAGTCTACCATTATCAGGGTCATATGTATAATAAGTTGTGATTCCTCGCTCATCTTCTATTTCAGAAAGATAGTTTAGATTACAACTATCATCATATTCATAAAGTGAACCTAGATACTTAGAACTTCCTTCTATGTTACGGCTTAATTTGTCTGAAATTGTGCTATTATTGTTGTTGTATTCATAAGTATATGGGTCATCAATAATTTCTTCAGAAATTGGTTCATACTCAAAGAACTCAATATTATCAAAAAATGCACTTTCACTATCATAGTTATAATCAAAACAGATATACACAAATAGTGCAGGGGTTTCTTCTTCTAAAGTAAAATATGACATTTTCTGTTGTTCAACATCGTGTAGTGTATGGTCAAAATTAAAATATGAAATGCACTGATTTGGAATTACAGTTTCACCTTCAGTGATAGCATTAAATATGTAGATTCCAAATGTATGCTTGCCGTTTGATGCAATAGCGTTATCTGCCTTTGCTGTTCCACCATACGCATAAGAATTTCCTGCTTTAAAACAGTTCCCATCTGGTGCATTAATCTGTTGATATATTCTTGCAGAATCAAAAAGACTTGCGTTTATTTGTAATGTGTTATTATCAATCTCATTATCATCAATACAAATATCTGCATCTTCATTGTCTAATAACCAGTCCATTGGATAGTCTTCTTCATTCATTAGTTCAAAATCGCCATTTGAAATCAAGTTGTTATTTTTTGTGTCAAATAAATAAGTTGTTTCACCATTTCGACTAATACCATTAACAATTGTATCATCATAATCTTTATAATAAACAGTATCGTAATTTTCATCATAATTAATAATACATGTTTCATTATCTATGTTGGTAAAAATACGCTCATATACTTTAGAACTATCAATGGTTACATTTTCTAATAATACTTCATTACCATTGTACACTTTTTTTATATTGTAAGAGGCGAGTTTGTTTGAGGTATCTGAAGCATATATTAAAGTGAGTGTTTTACTACCATTTGATATTATTGATAACCTGTTGCTTGAATCATATGAATATGTTACGTCGTTTGTTTCTCCAACATGATTAACCGTTGAGAGGTAAGGAACGTTATTAATGATTTGGTAAGAGTACTCAATTCTATATTTTTCAGAATCATTATTGTTTCCAACATATATTGGAGATCCATCGTTCGTCGTAACATCAATACTGTCTAAATATGAAATAGTTCCATTAACTATGTAATTAAAATCATATTTTCTTCCAACTCCATCGATTATCCAGTTAATATCATTACTTGTATAAGTCTCTTCAGTATCTTCATCAATAAACTCATACTCAATAATAATATTATTGTGATTTTTAGAGCCATCATCAATTGAGTTTAAATAGCCAATGTTTGAATGTGATTCAAATGTATATTTTTCATTTGTGTTATTATTCTGTATAATAATATTTTCATATATTGTGTATTCAAATTTATTTTCTGTACTATCTTTTTCTAATTGCAAAGTGAATGTAGAATTTAAATCACTACTAGTAAAAGTTTTTATATTGTCAACAGTACTTGTAATTTTGAAATCAACTGTGTTACCATCAATTGTATTCCAAGTATATGTTCCATTACCAGTATATTTCAATATGCTATTATAATTTAATCTAAAGTTACCACCATAAGCATTAGTAGTGTTTTCACTTAAAGGATTGTATATGTGTGAAATGAATACGGGTGCTTTTTCTCCATCAATTCCAACATCATTATGTTGCAAAATAGGAACACAGGAGAAATGATTGATATAAACCGTTCCTGCACTTCCCATATCAATGGTTTCATAAGTGAAATCATCATCAATTTCATCGATTTCACGATAATAAAAACTCATTGCTATTTCTGACAAGCTAACACTACAACCTGATTTTTTTGCAACCAAAGCAAAACCATTGTTTTCATCTAATCCTAACTGCCAAGAATTCATCAAATGAGTAATATCCCATTCAACTGCAGTTTTCATAGTCGATTTAGATACCGAAACACAATCAAAATAATTATTATGAATTGTTGGCTTTGATGTTGTGTTTCCATCCCAAGAAGTTGTTACTTTTTTAGCGATTACATAATTATTTGTAGTAGTACCTAATCCAAGAGCATTGGCATTTACCTTTGCCGATGTAACCAAAATATTACTTTGTTCAATAGTAGGCTTGATGCAAACAACTTTATTGCCTTTACTTGAACCTTGAACGAAATTTCCAGTAGTATCTTCTGATGTTGAACCAAAACATTTAATGATAAGTTCAACACCATCTTCATATTTATCTTCTTCTGTTATATTTGAAGCATAAGTGGCAATGTTATTTGAAGAATTGAAAAGTTGTGCTTCAACAGTAATATATTCCGAAATTGCTTCCTCTGTAGATAACTCTGCTGTTGGTTCTTCAATGTTTTGAAAGTTGCCGTTTTCATCTTGAACATGGATTGGTGTTGCAGAAATAATACTGTAGAACCCGCCATCATCAGTAGAGAATACTTTAGAATACGCAGTTCTTTCTGAAATAATTTCTTCTTCGATGTTAGGCAGTTCTTGTTCTGATTCTATGTTTTCTAAAGAAACATCAGGGAAATTTACGATATCTGATGCAAAAACTGTAACCTCTAAACCAGAAACTAACATCAATATTGCAAGGAATATTGATATGGTCTTTAAAAACTTATTTTTCATATTTTTCTCCTTAATTTATAAATTTTGTGATTGTTTGAAAATTTGGGAATATCACCTCATAGAACAGATACTATATTTCACCATGATTATAAAATTATTTTTTGTTATAAAAAATAGTTAATGTCAAAGTGCAGACTATTTATGTCAAATTGCAAAAAAATCACATCTATTGATTAGATGCGATTTTCTGCAATTACATAAAAGTTTTGTAGTAAGATTTATATTATTCTTCCATCACTCATTTTTATTACTTTATCTACACCACATGTTTCTGGAACATTACCATGTGCTGCAATAATTATTATTTTTCCATCTCTTTTACATTTAGCAATTAGATTGCAAACAGTAGTTAAATTTTCTTCATCCAAAGCATTGAATGGCTCGTCTAATAGAATTACATCTGGATTTTCCATAAGTGCTTGACATAGAGCAAGTCTTTGTTTCATTCCTAAAGAGAAAGTTTTTACTTTTTTATCCTTAACATCAAGTAAAGAAAACATTTGTAGATAATTAAGTATTTGTGCTGTATTTATAGACTTATTTAAACTAGCTAGGAATTCTAAATTATATAAAGCTGTTTCATTTTCTAAAAAAGAAGGAGTTTCGATAATTACACCATATTTATAATCTTTAGTTTGCTTAACCTCTCCAGTATCAGGAGAAATTAATCCACAAATCATTCTTAATAGCATTGTTTTTCCGCTACCATTATGGCCTGTAATAACAACACATTGTCCTTCTTCAAAAGAGTAGTTTATATTTTTTAAAACTACATTAGAACGAATTGTTTTTGAAACATTAACTAACTGAATCATATTAAAACCTCTTTCTAGCTTGATTTTTATAATCTAAGTCCTCATATTTTTTAAACAATAAAATTTGCATACTTAATAAAAGTATTAACATTAAAAATTTGAAACCGATAACTAATTCGAAATCTGAAAATAAAAAAGGAGAGCCTATTGAAAGTAAAGAAAAAATAAATTCTTTTTGTGAATAATATTGTGAAATAATCATTACTGCAATCATAACAAACGAAATGATTTCTGTACGGCAGTGAAAAAGGAATAAGCAATATATTAAGCATATCCACATTATTAAAGTAACAATATATGATACTAGAATTTTAAAAAATACTAATATATTTTCAATCCCGTTAATTTGAAAGAAGATTGCATCGGAAAATACTTTTAAAAGCAATATTTTGCCTATATATTTAATGATATCTTTCAAATAGCACCACATAACAGAAGTTTTACTGCTACGAACAAAAACATATTTCCCCAAATGAAATTGATTCGATATCCTTTCAATTGATAATATGACAAAGACAATAACAATCGAAGAAATCAATATAAAAGTATTCAATTTGATTTTCTCATTTTCGAAATCATACGGAACAGTTATTTTAAGCAGTGTCAAGAAAGGAGTCGTGCTTATATCATCAAAACAAGTTAAATTAATTAAGATGAAATAAAAACAGAGGGCTATTTTTTTACATAAAGACATTCTAGTCCCTCCGATTTTAAAAATAAAAACAATACTCCACCAACTAAGCAAATTGATATATAAACTTCAAAACAGAGTCGTTCAATTAAATTGCTCATTTCATTATTCATCACAAAAAAGTCTACACTAAACAATATAGCTATAAAAATAAAGTTTATAAACATTCCTGATAGAATTGAAAAAATGAATTTTTTTGATAAAAAATATATTGAGGTAATAATGCAATAAAAAGCAAGAATAAACAAGAAAAATTTCATAACTAAACTAAATATAGATAATGAAATATCAAAATTTAAACCAGCTAATATCCCAGAAATGAGAAACGAACTGAAAATGGCTACTGTTAATATAAAGGAGAATTTTATTCCATATTTTAATAGATATGAAAATAGTTTATCTTTAACCCTAATTAATATTATAGGATTAATAATTGGTGTTATATATGTTATAGAAAGATATGCAATAAAAACACTAATTAAAAATAATAACTTTTGCGTGTTATTTAGATATGCCTCCAAAAAATCGGACAAACTATTTTGGCTTCTCGAAAAAATAGTTGCTAAAAACAAAGCAATAATAAAAGTGATACCTATGGAAAAAACAAATCTAATATTTCTCTTCATATATAATCTCTTCCAGTTCGCTTTAAATTTATTTTTACAAGTATTACAAATATACATGTGTAGATAAATATCGGTATTAAATTAAAAATAATTTCATTCATTTCAAAAGAAGCATTGTATATGTTTGATATTGACGTATTGACATTATTTACTTCAAAATAAATAATACTTTTAGCAATAAATGGAAATATGTTTCCTAAAGTTGAAGAAATTATAGTAGGCAAAATAGCAAAAACTATAGGTATCGATTGAATGATGTATTTATTTTTAAATATACAACTGCACATTGATGATATTCCATTAACTAGTATTACATAAATTGAAATAATCATTATTTGAAGGAGAATAATACCAATAGCTTGTATTGAATTTAATTGAATTCCAGCAATGGAAGCTCCTGAAAAACTAAAGCCACCAACTAACATGGCTAAAATTACTTGTACAATAGTAGAAACTAATACAATAGTAAAAATATATAAACTTTGCGATGATATTGTAGAGAACATATACTGTTTGTATGGTTTTCTTGAAACTATCATATTACCAAAACCATTTTCTTTACTGGTATAAAGATAATGTGATAAAAATACTCCAACCCATATATATATAATCATTATGGTAATCTGGGAAAAATCAGAATTAAACCAAAAATTAAATAAAAATCTAATGCCTGTATATTTTGCGATAAGTGCTTCTAAAGCAACCTTGTTTAAATCTGGACTAGTGCTTGTGTTAAACTGTTCAATAAACATCATTTTTTCGCTATGCATCATCATAAAATCAACTAAACTAAGTCCTGAAAGTACAGCAATGATTAACATAGTGAATTTCGATTTAATTAATCTATAATATTCTTTAATTATCATATAACTCAACTCCATTTCGTAATGCTTACGCAATCTTGCTTTATATTAATTGATTAAAGTGTGTATTCTCTTAATATGTTTTAAATTGAATACGAATTGTTTGGTCATCTGTTACTTGATTCCAAGCTTCCTTAACAGAGGCATAATAGGTATATCCGATTTCACCAGTATTGGTATCAGATGTTTTAGATTTTCCTGCTGCTGCAGTAGTGAAAGCCGTGCATCTTGCTTCATTGTCATAAGTAACAATTCTAAACGAAGGGCTTGATGCCATCGTTTTTGAGACTGTGTAAACAGTAACATTAGCTGAGTTACTGTCCTTTTCATTATTTAAATAATTTCCTGTTGTAGTAGTTCTTGTCCAACCAGTATCTGTACTTAATTCGAATGTTCCTGCATCGCTCCAGGTGCTTAATGCAAATGACATCATCTGGAAGCATAAAACCATTATTATCGTAATTGCTAATACAGACATTTTTTTGGTTTTCTTTTTCATAATATCACCTTCCTTTGCGTAAGCATTACAAAACAAAGTTGTTTGTTCTTATCTTATTGCAAGCTTAAGATAAAAACAATATAATTGGCTGAAGTGCAGAAAATTTATGTCGAAATGCAAGAAAAGGCACCTCGCATGAGGTGCCTTAGTATCAAAACTTATTTTTTATTATTTGAAAGCATCACCGTAAAAGTGAAAATTTTGTTTTGAGAATCATATTCCCAATCGAAGTCTCCGTTGTATTTTCTTAGTGTTTTCATTACACTTTTTAGTCCTATACCATGGAGATTTTTATCTTTTTTCGTAGTTAGCAATTTTTCATTTATTGTTTTGGGTGCTGTGTCGCAATTGTTGGTTATAATCAAAATATCATAAGTGTTGCGGTAATCCGTTGATAATGTAATTTCACGATTTTGAGAATTTTCGGCAGCTTCTAAAGCATTATCTAACAAGTTACCTAAAATTGTCACCAAATCATAATCTTCAACATATTCCAGATTTTTAAGACGAATATCATAAGAAAACTTAACATTCTTGATTTCACATTCGGTAATGTATTTGTTTATGATTACATCTAATATGTGATTACCACTATGGCTGACTTTGCTGTATGTTGCAAGACTTTCGGCCATTTTATTGATATATTCGTCAATTTTGAAATCAGTATTTAAACTTTTTATTGCAGAAAGATGATTTTTCGCATCGTGAGCATAAATCATCAAATCTTGATTTTGTTTTTCAAGAATGTCGTAATAATTCTTTTCGGTCTCAGTTTTATTTATTTCGTTTTTCAACTGAAAAAGTTCATTTTCTTTCTCAATATTTCGTTGGTAAGTTAAAAATAAAACCGTTGTTGGTAAAAGAAGTACCAAACAAATTACCGCTAATGCAATTTGTCCTGTTTTGTTTATTCCGCAATAAACACACACATACCAGATTACAGTTATTGCTAAAAGCACAGAAAACGGATAAACATAAAGCGAAAATGGTATTTTAACTTGCTTATCTTTTACTGTAAATCTCGATAAGATAAGGGCACTAATAAAGTACAAACTTTTACTAAAGGAAACAATTAGAATTAGCATTACATTATTATCAAGATAAGAAGTAATTGGCTTTTCAACTACCACACTTAAAACAAACTCAACAATATATTCCCAAACCGTAGAAATAGTTACTAAAATTATTGAATATACAATAGTTTTTTTTATTTTGATTTCAAAACATAAATAACCAAAAGCAATATTCACCAAAGTAAAATATATAATATTCAACCATATTATATTTCCACCTAAAACATTGACGAGCAAAGCAGTAACAAACAATGCAGTACCAATCAAGTAGCAATATACGGGTTTGTGCTTGTTTTCTCCTGCTTGAGAAAAGAAAACATAAGCAGTAAGCATTTCAACAATATATACAACTAATAATACTCCAACATAAACCATAATTATCTCCTCTTCAAATAATTAAACCAAGATTTATGAAAATTCGCTTGTTTTCTTGGTGCAACAGGAATTCGAATTGTTTCATTTAAATAAAGTTCTGTATAGTTATATTTTGTAACATAATGAAGATTAACAAAAAATGATTTATGCACTTGATAGAAAAATGTTGTTGGAAGCATATTAGCCCATTCTTCAATTGATTCACGAACAATAAACTCACCATTTTTTGTATAAAGATAATTCTTTCTATTCTCTCGCTTTATGTAAATTATATCATCAACTAATATTCTTGTCTGTTCTTTATTGTTATAGATAAAAACATCAACATAAGCACCATCAATATATTCCATAGCTTTGTCAAGACTTGAATATAATCGCTTTACATCAAAAGGTTTTTCAAAGAAACGAAAAATCTGCAAATCCATAGCATCATCCTGGTATTCGTTAAATGCTGTAACAAAAAATATAACAACCTTGCTATTTCTGTTTTTGAGCTCACGAGCCACTTTAAAGCCGTCAAGGTCGGGCATTTCAATGTCAAGAAAAGCTAAATCATAAGAAAAGGTGTTTTCTAAAAGAGTTTTTGGAGAAGTGGTAATATCGATTTCACACTTGATATAATGATTTTTCATATATTCCTCAACATGAATCTGCAAATCATTTATATATTTTATTTCGTCATCGCAAATGAGTATTCGCATTAAAACCAGCCTCCAATGTTAAACTGCACTTGTCTTTATTCAGACAAGTGCAGTTTAACATTGATTTTGTATTTCGTCAACTTTTATTTTTTTCAGATATATAAGTCAGCAACAGTTGCTGTATCATTTTTTGTGTATCAGTTGGTAATTTTTTTAATAATGTGACAATTTCTTCTGTCTCTTCGGATATTTTGACAATTAGATAATAATCAGGGGTACCACCAAGAGCATTACATATTTCAAAAACAAATTTTGTTGTAGGGACATATATTCCTCTTTCAATGTTGGATATATGATTTTTTGAATACCCAATAAGTTCAGAAAGTTCCTCTTGATTTAAACCTTTCTCTTTTCTGCGTTGCATTATTCTAATGCCAATCAATTTATTTTCTATTTCCATGATTATCACCACTCCGCATATATGCTAACATTTGAAAAAAGAAAAATAAACAAAGTTAAACAGAATAAGTCTGTAACAATGTTAAAATATGTAAAAATATTTTGATTTTTCTGTTATAGTGTTATTTCTTGCAATTTTTCCGCATTTTTTTATATTTCTGAAAACTAAATTGAATTCAATAATTCTCCGTGCTAAACTTTGGGTGAAAGGAGGTTAATATTATGAAAGAAACAAAAGCTATGTTTGCAAGTGTTGCAAAAAAAATGGCTGAAAGCTCATTAAAAAGAGATGCAAATAGCACAACTTGTGTTACAGTTTATCAGCCTAAAGCACCAACAGCACTGAAAAACTTCAGTAAAATCAATAAAGAATGATTGGTGATTTTTCATCAAAGATTGTCAAAAAACTTGTTGATACATCAATCATTCATGATGATGAACAAGAACTCTATGTTTATGGTTTCTTTATATTACTATCACAGATATTATATTTCATTCTAACTACAATATTGGGAATCGTTTTCGATATAGTTCTTGAAAGTATTATTTTTTATGTTGCTTTTCAGTTTATCAGGAGATATGCCGGTGGAATACACGCTTCAAGTGAACTAAAATGCGAAATCGCAACTACAACATCAATTTTTCTTTGTCTTTTATGTACCAAGCTGTGTGAAACAAACAATATACAAATGCCAATATTAGTGTTGACAAGTATTACGGCTATTTCTATATTTGTTTTATGCCCGCTTGATACACCTGAAAAGCCATTGACAAAAGAAGAATATAAATACTTTCGTAAAATATCATGGTTAATATTGCTTTTGATAGTGTTCACGATAAGCATTGGATGGCATTTCAAACTTGAATTTTTAATGTATCCTTGCTGTATGAGTTTAATATTAGAAAGTATATTGCTTGTTTTAGGAAAGATTAAAAGGTTAATCAAAAAATAATGGATAACACAAATTTCTTTGGACTCTTTTTAAAAGAGAAGCGTCTGCAGAAAGATTTATCTCTAAGAAGATTAGCTGAGTTATCAGGGTTATCGCACATCTATTTATATAATGTAGAGAGTGGGGGTAAAGCACCACCTAGTGATGTGGCTCTGATGGAGTTAGCAAATGCTCTGAAATTGGATAATGAATCTAAAATTATATTCTTTGACCTTGCCGCTAAAAGTAAGTCTGAACATGATAAAAGCAATTTC
>CAZYCJ010000055.1:0-1541 GCA_964645495.1 uncultured Muribaculaceae bacterium | reverse complement strand
TATATTCTTTGACCTTGCCGCTAAAAGTAAGTCTGAACATGATAAAAGCAATTTCTATTCACCAGTTGATGTTGCTCGTTATATAAATGAACAATCAAATGTAAAGAATGTCATTAGAGAAGCAGACAAGCAAAATAAGTCAAATGAATTTTGGGATGAACTTTTGAAAGACATGATGAAATAAATATGTCCCTTCAGGGATATATTTTTTATCGTGAGTGTTAGCCATTGGGGAACAAAAATGATTACTTTATCAAGAGTTGTTGAATTCGATGTTAAAAAAGTACACTGTCCTGTTTGTGGTGGAAGATTGTGTGATGTAAAAATATCGGAACAAATATTTTTTGATAAAAACAATATGAAAAGTGAAATCGTATTAAAGTGTTATAAGTGTGGAAACAAAATAGGAATATCCATACAGTAAACTTAATGCAAACTATTAAATTGTATGTACAGTGCTTCATGAAGATAGAAGTCTGACGAATTTTCGTTGGGCTTCTATTTTTTATTGTCCTTCGAAAGAAAGGACAATAAATGAAAGTTTATTGGTTGCCGTATATCGCTAAATATCCATAGTCTCCAGATTTTTTTATTTCAACTAATTAAAAAATCAAAGGAGACTATTAAAATGTCAAAAAAATATTATTTATATGTACATAACACTATGACTGGAAAAACTGAAAAAGTTGAGGTAACAAAAGAAGTTTATGAGATTTACACAAGAACATCATGGGCGATAAAGAACAATGATAAAAGTTTCTATTTGCATGAAATTCAATTTAGTTCATTAATAGGATGCTACGAAAATTTTTCTGAGTTTATTATTTGTGATGACTGTAGTGAATATATAGCAAACAAACTAATTTTTGAGGAAATCATTTGTTATTTGAAGATGTGTTCAAGACTAGAAATAGAGATATTTAAGTTATCATTTATAGATGAATTAACTGAAAGAAAAATTGCACAAGTTTTGCAAATACCGAAAAGTACAGTTCATGATATAAAGCATAAATTAATAACAAAAATAAAAAAACATCTAAAATATTAAAAAAATTCCGACCAAAACGTCGACTTCTTACCCTATACAAGTGAAAGGATATACTTTTCGTGAACCTTGATAAGTTAATACTCAACACATTTTTTACTTTCCTTCTGCTGTTGGCGATGCTGACGAGCTACATGAGCGAACATTGGACAAGTTTTTGCTCAATCTTCAGGACTCAGACGATATATTGCCTCTATATCGAAAGCGATGACAGGCAGAAGAAATAATGATACTTGCGTTTAGTCCTAAAGTCGAGCGTTGAAGCGGTTACATAACCGTGAGCCGTCGCAACAAAGGAGAGCGCCTCGCAGAGAACCTGAGAGTGGTGAAATTCCAATGAGGTCAAAAGCATGACCGAAAAATGTGTTCCCTTTGGCTTGGGGGTATCGAGGATAAATACAAGCAACGATTGATACTAAAAAGGCGGTTGCCTGTAAGATGCAGACAACCGCCGATTATACAAATTTAATGAGGTGAAATTATGTCATATGCAAAT
>CAZYCJ010000054.1:0-13824 GCA_964645495.1 uncultured Muribaculaceae bacterium | reverse complement strand
TCTTGTTGCCAGGGCTGACAACACGGATCTGAGATTTGTGCTTTGTCCATTTCTCTGACAAAGGTCCCTCAGGAATCTTAGAAATAAGTTTTTCGGCCATTTTATAATGTTTAATGAAATTTCGGCACAAGTATAACGAAAATCAGCCGATTTAGCAATTAAACCGGCCGATCACCTATTATTAATGATAGTAAAAAGTTCCTCAAGTCACTTATCTCCTCAGGATGACGTTAGAACAATGTCGGATCGTCGAGATTGATGTTGCCTTTTTCGAGACCGAGGTGCCTGTATGCCAGTTCGGTCACTTCCCTACCACGAGGTGTGCGCATGATGAATCCTTCCTTTATAAGGAAAGGTTCGTAAACTTCTTCCAGAGTACCCTGATCCTCACCTACTGCCGTAGCGATGGTATTGGCTCCCACCGGACCTCCTTTGAACTTGGTAATGATAGTCTTAAGTATCTTATTGTCAATGGCATCCAGTCCCCTCTTGTCTATATTCAATGCATCCAGTGCATAACGCGCAATGGCAAGATCCACCTTCCCATTACCCATTACCTGTGCAAAGTCACGCACACGGCGCAGAAGCGAGTTCGCTATACGCGGAGTTCCTCTGCTTCGAAGAGCGATCTCATAGGCTGCATCCTGCTCGATTTCTACCTTTAATATATCAGCGCTTCTCTTGACGATCTTGACAAGGGTGAGGGTATCATAATACTCCATCGCGCAAGTGATTCCGAAACGAGCCCTCAAAGGAGAAGTAAGCAAACCGCTACGGGTTGTCGCTCCGACCAGAGTGAAAGGATTGAGGGAAATACGCACAGAACGCGCTCCAGGGCCTTTGTCTATCATGATGTCTATGACAAAGTCCTCCATTGCGGAATAAAGATATTCCTCCACTACAGGCGAAAGACGATGTATTTCGTCGATGAAGAGTACATCTCCTTCCTCGAGAGAAGTCAGAAGTCCGGCAAGATCGCCCGGTTTGTCCAGAATTGGACCGGAAGTCACCTTCATGTTTACCCCCAGTTCATTCGCTATGATATGCGCAAGTGTGGTTTTTCCAAGACCGGGAGGACCGTGAAACAAGACATGGTCTAGAGACTCCCCTCTCATCTTGGCAGCAGCCACAAAAATCTTGAGATTGGAAACTATCTTGTCCTGTCCGGTAAAGTCTTGCAGATCCTGAGGGCGGATTATTCCATCCAAATCCTTATCTTTGCCCTCGTTGATATTATGCGGGTCGAAATCAGTCACCATACAACAACAAAAATATAATATACAAATATAAGTATTTATTTAATATTTGATGATGATTATTTTGTTGTTAATATGTTAATAACTCAAAAAGACCGTTGATTATCAATAGAGTATAAGCGTTATGTCATGTTGAAAAGCCTGCTGTGAACTTCTTGGAAAATTTTTCGGATATTTCTTGGAATTTGATTTTTCTCCCGGTTATATACGGATTATTGTGATTGTCCAATTATTTTTTCAGACTTTTTGAACAGGTTTTTTAACCGGTTATCAACAGAAAAAAGAACAGAATGTTAATAAGTGCAAGATCAACAAACACACTTGCGGAAAAAATCGGATCATCGATCGAGACTTTCTGCAGCGGACTGTTTCTTTCAGCCCGGTGGTTTGTCGTTTCGCAACTGGATCATGACGGTCTTCAGGTCATTATCCTTCCTGACAAGGAATCTGCCGAGTATTGTGCTGCCGATCTGTACAACCTCATAGAAGGGGATTGCGTTTTCTTTCTTCCTGATTCGGGAAAAAATCTTGAAAGGAGTAATTACAAGTCCACGCTCGGAGTGCAGAGGACTTCCGCCATCGGAAAGATTCTTGATCATAAAGAAGGAAAACTCATAGTGGTGACCTATCCTTCTGCGATGGAGGAGGGGATTCCTGATGTTCAGAAGATAAAGGATTCTCTTCTGAAACTTTCCGTCGGAGACGAAATCAGTCATGATGAAATAGTGGATTCACTTTTCTCAAGCGGATTCGAGAGGGTGGATTTTGTTGCGGAGCCGGGCCAGTTTGCTATAAGAGGGGCTATAGTAGATATATTTTCATATTCATATAACGACCCTTTCCGTATATCTTTCTTCGGTGATGAAGTGGATTCCATCAATATTTTCAACTGTAATACCCAATTATCGAAAGAAAAGGTACAGACTGCCGAAATATATCCTGACATAGTTGCATCAGAAAATGAGGAATTATTCATACATATCGCAGATATTCTTCCTGAGGACACTCTTTTGTGGCTGGATTCTTCGGACATGTATAAGAACAGGGATTTCTTCCCTCTTCTCGAAAGGTTCAGGAAAGTTTACATGGAATTACCTCTATCCCGTCAGGATGAGGATCCGGTACGTTTCAGCATTGCGCCTCAGCCGGTATTCAATAAGAATTTCGAATTGCTCACTGTCGAGATAAGGAAGAAACTGGAAGAAGGGTACAGGGTAAGGATCTACGGGGAGAAGCAGTCGCAATTGGAAAGGTTGAAGTCCATTCTTTCCCAGAACAATGCGATCCTGCCGGAATTCATTCCTCAATGCAACATACATAACGGTTTTATAGACCATGAGAACAAGGTATGCTGCTACAGTGATCATGAAATATTCGACCGTTTCCATCGTGTAAGCATCCGCAGGACTGTAGAGAAGAGCGAACAACTCACCATCAATGATCTGACTTCATTTGCGATAGGGGATTATATTGTCCATATAGATTATGGCGTGGGCATATTCGGCGGTCTTGTCCGTATGAAGGATGACAAGGGAAGGATGCATGAAGTGGTCAAACTTACATACAAGGATAATGATGTGGTCTTTGTATCAGTCCATGCTCTTCATAAGATTTCCCGATACAAATCTAAGGATTCCGAGCCTCCGAAAATCCATAAGTTGGGATCGAAGGTATGGCAGAATCTCAAAGCCAGCACAAAATCAAAGGTAAAGGATATAGCGAAGGATCTCATACAGTTATATGCCAAACGAAAGAGCGCCAAAGGGTTTGCTTTTTCTGCCGATACATACATGCAGCAGGAACTCGAGTCTTCTTTCATGTACGAAGATACTCCGGATCAGGAAAAGGCGGTCGCTGCAGTAAAGATGGATATGGAGGACGACTGCCCTATGGACAGGCTTGTCTGCGGAGATGTAGGATTCGGAAAGACCGAAGTTGCTGTGCGTGCCGCATTCAAGGCTGTGGCTGACAGTAAGCAGGTGGCTGTACTCGTACCTACCACCATCCTTGCCCTTCAGCATTTCAATACCTTCAAGGGTCGTCTGAAGGATCTTCCATGTAATATAGATTATGTGAGTCGTCTGAGAACAGCGAAGGAAATTTCCGATATTCAGAAAAGACTCAAGGCCGGTACTCTTGACATAGTTATAGGTACACATAAACTTATAGGAAAAGGTTTTGAGTTCAAGGATCTCGGACTTCTGATAATAGATGAAGAACAGAAGTTCGGAGTGAGCGCCAAGGAGAAACTTCGTCAGTTGAAGGCTTCGGTCGATACTCTCACTCTTACCGCTACTCCTATTCCGCGTACCCTGCAGTTTTCTCTTCTCGGGGCCCGTGACCTTTCCATCATCAGCACTCCTCCGCCTAACAGGATTCCTGTCCAGACCGAGATCATGCTTTTCGATCATGACGAGATGCGTAAGATCATCAACTATGAACTGAACAGGGGAGGGCAGGTGTTCTTTGTGCACAACCGTGTGGAGGAACTTCAGGCCATAAACGATATCCTGCAGAGACTTGTTCCGGACATGAAGATATGTGTGGCGCATGGCCAGATGGAGCCTAAGGTTCTTGAAAACAAGATACTGGACTTCATGGCAGGAGATTATGATATGCTCCTGTGTACCACTATAATAGAGAACGGACTGGATATTCCTAATGCAAATACCATAATAATAAACCAGGCTCAGAACATAGGTCTTAGTGACCTGCATCAGTTGAGAGGCAGAGTAGGTCGTTCCAACCGTCGTGCCTTCTGCTATCTGATAGTGCCGCCTCTTGTTTCCATCACTGAGGATGCCCGACGCAGACTTAAGGCCATCGAATCTTTCTCTGATCTTGGAAGCGGATTCAATATAGCGATGCAGGATCTTGATATCCGAGGTGCAGGCAATCTGCTTGGTGCCGAACAGAGCGGATTCATTACTGATATGGGATTCGAAACCTATCAGAAGATTCTTGCGGAAGCTATGGAAGAACTGGGTATGGAGACAGGTATTTCTACAAAGGGAAATGACAGCGGATTTTCGTCAGACTGTACCATAGAGACGGATCAGCTTGCTCTAATACCTGACACTTACATAGATATGACTGCCGAAAAGATAAGGATATACAAGGAACTGGACTCACTGACTTCTGACAAGGAGATCGAGCAGATGAAGGTGAGGCTTTCTGACAGGTTCGGAGCTATTCCGGACGAACTTTCAAGACTTTTCGATATTGTGAGAATAAGACAGTTAGGACAGAAACTTGGTTTTGAGAAGATAATAATAAAGAACGGAGTGATGATAGCCTTCTTTATCTCAAATCCTCTTTCACAATATTACAGAAGCGAAAGGTTCTCGAAGATCATAGAGAACATCACCTTGAATCCTCGTCTGTTCGAATTGAAGCAGAACGACAGCAAACTCAGGATTTTTGTCCGTAATGTGGATTCCATTTCAAAAGCATATAACATATTGAGCAAATTATAATATGGCCAATCTTATAATAGATATAGGAAATACGGCATTGAAGGCTGCCTGGTGTGACGGAATGACATTGGGAAAGACTTTCAGATATCAGGGTGAAAGGATGATGGACTTCATTCTTTCATTGACTGCAAAGGAAAAACCTGATATCATGGTTTTGAGCAGTGTAAGAAATTTTTCTTCCCACAATATCATTTCATTAAAAAAGGAATGTGGCAGACTTGTCGTAGTTGACGAGGAACTTCTCATGAGTAAGTCAATACCATCATATCTTACTCCTGACAGGGCTGCGTCCATTATTGCTGTAAGATACCTTTTAAAGAAAAAAGGGTGCATGATCTTTGATCTTGGTACCACTATGACTGTGGATTTTCTTGATTCCGAAGGTAATTATGAAGGAGGAAACATATCTCTTGGATGCCGTACAAGATTCAAGGCACTCAACCGTTATTCAAAAACACTTCCGCTGATTGATTCTCCTGTATCCGTAGAGGATAGAGGTAATGACGTAAAGTCTTCTCTCGAGTCAGGAGTCATTTCAGGCATAATCTTTGAGATGGAAGGATATATTAATCGTCATCCCGAAAAAATAACAGTTTTTACGGGAGGTGATGCGATTTATTTTGCAAAACAGATGAAAAACTCCATCTTTGTAGTTTGTAATCTCGTATTGATGGGATTAGCTTTAATAGCAGTTGAATATGATAAGAAAGATTGAAAGGATACTTTTGCTGTCAGTATTTCTCATCATAGGTTTCTCCGTGTCAGCACAGGAGGGTACCTATGGTGCGTATTCTCCTTATTCGATTTTCGGTATAGGAGATCTGGCTAAGGATGGTACTGCGTACAACAAAAGTATGGGTGGTACAGGTATTGCGAACAGAAACAACAGGTTCATCAATTATATGAACCCTGCTGCAGTCACAGCAAGGGATACTTTGTCGTTTATGGCTGACTTTGGTCTTGAGCAGAGTAATGATATGTTTGCCCAGGGAGACCTCAGGTCAGGTCACAATACCTTCAATATCCATCATTTCATTATGAGTTTCCCTATATGGAAGTCTTCGGCTTTCGTTGTGGGACTTTCCCCTTTTAGTGATGTAGGATATGACTTCTCTTCTATCGAAACCGACCCTGAAATCATAGGAAATACAGGAAACATTGAATATGACTCCTATGGTACAGGTAGCGTTTATCAGGCATTTATAGGTGCCGGAGTAACATTCTGGAAGAAATTGTCGGTAGGTGCTGAAATGATATATTATTTCGGAAACATCGACAAGATCACCAACATGAATTACAGTAATTCAAGTTACAGATCCTTGAACAGTGGAAGTGAACTGGCAGTTAAAGGACTGACTGGAAAGTTCGGACTCCAGTATGAGCAGAAGATTGCCGGAAATGTTTCCATGATTGTAGGTGCCACTTACAGAATGGGTACGGACATGAAAGGATATTCCACTAATTTCCGCTATGCAAACCAATCTTCTGTAGTGGATACTCTTAAGTATTCCGTAGATACTTTGAGTGCTTCAGGGGTCAGATTCGGTGATGAAATAGGAATAGGAGTTTCTTTCAAGGGAGGAGAGAAGTGGAGTGCGGAATTCAATTATGTAAGGTCTGACTGGAGCAGGTCGGGAATGGATACCGCTTCGGGATTCGCTTCAATTGGAGATT
Organism: uncultured Muribaculaceae bacterium; assembly: GCA_964645495.1. Taxonomy (GTDB): domain Bacteria; phylum Bacteroidota; class Bacteroidia; order Bacteroidales; family UBA932; genus Cryptobacteroides. The sequence continues at coordinate 7,418 of CAZYCJ010000054.1, read as the reverse complement.
CTAAGTTTTCTTCTACAGTATCCAATTCATTCAGAGCGGGATTTGAAATAGTACCTAACAGAAACGACATCAGGTATTATATGAAGACCTGTTCGTACAGGGCCGGAGTATATTATGATCAGTCTTATTATAAACTTGACGGACATTCAGTCAATTCGATGGGTATAACCTTGGGAATAACCTTCCCTGTATACAGATTGTACAACGGTATATCTCTCGGAGTGGATATAGGGCAGAGAGCCAGTACCAGGAACAATATGATCCGCGAAAGATATGCGAAATTTGTAATAGGATTCAATATCCATGACATATGGTTCAGGAAGAATCAGTATCAGTAAAATTGAAAATATAAATATAAAAAAAACACCAATAACCATTATGAAAAAAATTGTACTGTTGATTTCTATTGCTGCTATGGCGCTCATTGGCAGCAGCAAGATTTCTGCTCAGGGAAAGTTCGGCCCGGACAGCGCGGAATGTATCAAGTATCTCTCGTACTACACGGAGTATTACAAGCAGAAGAATTATGATTCTGCTCTTCCTAACTGGAGAAAGGCATATAGCCTCTGTCCTCCTACAGCCAGATATTCTCTTCTTTCCGACGGTACCACTCTTCTGAAGAGAGTTCTTCAGAAAAATCAGAAGAATCCTGTATACAGAGAAGCTCTTGTTGACTCAATCATGAAGATTTATGATGAGAGAATCCAGAACTGGCCTAAATATGCTACAAGTTCTCTCAACAATAAGGCTCTTGATATGTATAACTTCATGAAGGACGAGCCTAAGAAACTTTATGAGGGACTTACAGAAACTGTGGAAGCACTTGGTCCTAATGCAAGACCTGATGTTTACCTTTTCCAGCTCAACACTGCAGTGGATCTTTACAAGAACGGACAACTTGATGCCGAGTCAGTTATCAATGTTTACGAGAATGCTGTTGCAAACTTTGCAAAGATGACCCCTAAGAATGATACTGAAAAGAGAAGCAACGAGAGTAAACTTGCTGACATCGAAGGACTTTTCATTACAAGCCAGGTGGCAAGTTGTGAGAACCTTATTACACTTTTCACTCCAAGATATGAGGCTGCACCTCAGGATGTGGAACTTGCAAAGAACATCGTAAGGATGATGGGTATCACTGAGGGATGTACTGACAACAATCTCTTCCTCAATGCCATCACACTCATGCATACAAGCGAGCCTTCATATGTTTCTGCATACAACCTCTATAAACTCAATTCTTCAAGAGGAGATATTGATGCTGCGATCAGATATATGGAAGAGGCTATCGCATACGAGGAGTCTGATGTTGCAACAGATGCAAACTACAATTATGAACTTGCTGCATTCTGCTTCAAGAACGGAAACAATGCCAAGGCTTATGCTGCCGCTCAGAAGGCTGCTGAACTGGATCCTGCACTTTCAGGCAAGGCATATATGCTTATCGGAACCATCTGGGGCAACACAGTATGTTCAGGTAACGATATCGAGCAGAGATCTAAGTATTGGGTGGCTGTGGATTACATGACAAAGGCAAAGAATGCTGATCCTGCTCTTACTGAGGATGCAAACAACATGATCAGACAGTATGCAGCGTATTATCCTCAGACTGCAGAGGCCTTCATGTATGATGTTACAGACGGTCAGTCATACACTGTATCATGCGGCGGTATGAGAGCGACTACAACAGTAAGAACTCAGAAATAATCTGATATTGAAAAGAATCAGAAATATCCTGAAGATGATTGCAACCGCTGCGGCGGTTGCTTTCGTCGTTTATTCATGTAAAGGAAAACTTGCTGAAGCAGAGGTTATAAGTCTTGAAGAAACCCCTGTTCAGACTGTCGATGATATGTTTATAGTCCAGACAGAGAACAGTATCATACAGGTCAGAGCGGAAGCCCCTCTTATGGAAAGATATGAAAGAGACACTCTTTCTTATGAACTTTTTCCTAAAGGAATAGCCGTATATGGATATACGGAAGAGGGAAATCTCGAGACAGAGATAACTGCGGACAATGCGAGACACCTGAAATATGAAGATGGAAGGGAATCATGGGAAGCGTTCGGCAATGTGGTGGTGAAGAATCTCATCAATCAGGAAATAATGGAGACCGATACCCTATATTGGGACCAGAAGAATGAGAAGATATACACTCACTGCTATGTCAGGATGTATTCTCCTGACGGATTCATGCAAGGATATGGTATGGAATCTGACCAGCGTGCAAGGGATACGGAACTGTTCCATCCGTTCAATAATTACGCCATCATGACACAGGACAGTACCGCAGTAGTGATTGATTCTGTCAATTTTATAGGTCCTATGCAAAAAAAAATAGCGGCAGATTGACAGAAAATTGTTAACTTCGCCCCCTCATGTGTAAATGTATGCGTAAAAACAGGATAATAATCTAAAACAAACAATAAAATGGCAGTTCTTGAAACAATCCGTGTAAAACTCGGTGTCTTGATTACAGTGCTCATCGCAGTGGCACTGTTGTCTTTCATTATTGACCCGTCTACACTTCAGTCTGTATCTTCTTCTTCATCGAAGTATGATGTGGGAGAAATTGACGGAAAGTCCATTTCATATATGGATTTCCAGGCAGACATCGACAAATTCACTACTATCAATGAGATCATGACAGGCTCGTCTGCACAGAACGAACAGCAGCAGATCTCTATCAGAAATGCGGCATGGCAGTCTCTCGTGGACAAGTATCTTGTCGTAAAGAATGCAAATGCAGCAGGTATTCATGTAGGTGAAGAGGAAATGGTGGACATCATTTCTGGTACAATCGATTCACCTGTGTTTACCCAGAATCCTGCTTTCATGAACGAGAGCGGTGTGTTCTCGCAGGCACTTCTCAGCGAGTTTGTAAGTTACATCGAGTCTGACCAGACAGGTCGTCTCAGACTTTACTGGGATTATCTCGTGGAGTCTGCAAAGACTCAGCAGTACTATGCGAAGTACATGTCCCTCTTCACTCAGAGCGACTTCACAAACACTCTCATGCTTGCTGACGAGATTGCTGACAACAACAATACTTTCGATGTAGAGTTCGTTATGGTTCCTACAGGATTCGCAAAGGATTCGACCATCGTCGTTTCAGACAGCGAGATCAAGAAGTATTATAATGAGCATAAGAAGTTCTTCAAGCAGCAGGCAAGCAGGGATATCGAGTATGCTGTCTTCGAGGTTGTTCCTTCAGCAGAGGATATCGCTGCTGCAAACGAGGATCTCGTCAAGGTATACGATGAGTTCGCTGTAGCAGAGAACATGAAGAGTTTCCTTCTTGCAAATTCTGACAGACAGTTTGACAACCACTGGTACAAGGCTGGTGAACTCAACACAGTTGCCAAGGTTGTTAACGACTATGCTTTCGGAGGTAAGAATGGTGTTTCTGAAGTTCTTTCAAACGGCAATACATTCTATGCTGTACGTGTTATGGACGAAGCAATGATTCCTGATTCAGTGTATGTGAAGTATGTACCTTCAAACTCTGAGAATGTGGACAGTCTCCTCAATGTGGCTGAGCCTATGTGGATCACTCAGACTCCTGGTTATGAGGATGTGATGGCTGCAAAGAAGGGTTCTACAGTCACTGTGAACGGTCTTGTATTCAATGTTCTTGATGTTACAAAGCCGGTTGCAAAGAAGAAGGTTGCAGTTCTTGAGAAGACTGCGGTTGCAAGCAAGGAGACTGTGAACGGATACTATTCAAAGGCTAACACTCTTGCTACAAAGGCTGCAGGAAAGTATGAGAAGTTCCAGACTGCATGCACAGAGGAAGGTGTTTATGCACATCCTGTAAACAAGATGCTTGAGAGTGCTGACAGACTCGGTGCAGTAAGCCACACAAAGGAAGTTACAAGATGGGCTTTCGATGCAAAGGTGGGAGATGTGTCAAACATTATTACTGTTGATAACAACTATTTTATCGTTGCTGCCCTCAAGGGTATCCACAAGGAGGGTTATACTCCTGTAAGCGAGGTCGCTTCACAGATCAGCAATGTTCTTTATGCTGAGAAGGCTGTTGCCAAGAAGGCTGAAGAGGTCGCTGCCAAGATTGCAGGTCTCGGATCTATGGAGGCTGTTGCAGAGGCTCTCGGAACAACAGTAAGCACTAAGGAAGGAGTTGCATTCTCTTCACTCACTTCACAGGGTCTCGATCCTAAGTTCATCGGTGCTGCATCTGTTGCTGAGGATGGTAAGATCTGCGGTCCTCTTGCAGGAAATATCGGAGTGTATGTATACAAGGTGACAGGACGCGACACAGGTGCATTCTTCACTGAGGACGATGCGAAGGCACGTGATGCTCAGATGGCTCAGTATTCTACCCAGATGCTCGTTCCTACCATGATGGACGACGCTGAAGTGAAGGACAACAGAGCAAGATTCTTCTAAAAACGACCGTTTGGCATTTCGAGCAAGGTCGAGAAATCTTTCTCCCGGTAATCATCTGATTATCGGGAGATTTTTTTATAATTTTGCATAATTCAGGCTATGGGATACAAAGTAAGATAAAGCAGATTGCAGTATGAAGAAGATTTTATCAATAGCGGCAGTTTTAGCAATACTGACCGGATGCATAAAGGAGAAGTATACAGGAGTCAATCTCAAGGTAGGGGATGCCATTCCTGATTTTGAGGTGACCATGAATGATGGTACCGTCATCTCTGATGATATTCTAAAGAATACTGTGTCAATAGTTATGTTCTTCCACACTTCGTGTCCGGACTGTCAGCAGGTTCTTCCCGAGATGCAGAAGATATATGACGAATATGCTTCAAAAGGGGTTCTGTTTACCCTTATAAGTCGCGAAGAAGCATCAAAGGATATAGAGTCATTCTGGAAGGAAAAGAGCCTCACAATGCCTTATTCTGCCCGGGAAGATAGGGTCGTATATGAAAAATTCGCACAGACCAGGATTCCTCGTGTCTATATAAATGAAAAAGGAGGGATCATCAGGTATGTGTTTACCGACAATCCCAACCCTTCTTATGATGATCTGAAGTCCGCTCTGGACGATGTTATACGTTGAAAAGGAAGTGCATGATGTCTCCGTCCTGAACGACGTACTCCTTTCCTTCCACTCCGAGTTTGCCTGCAGCGCGGCATGCGGCCTCCGATTTCAAAGTCACGAAATCTTCATATTTGATCACCTCCGCACGAATGAATCCCTTCTCGAAGTCTGTGTGGATCACTCCTGCCGCCTTTGGCGCCTTGTCTCCCTTGTTTATGGTCCATGCACGGCATTCGTCTGCGCCGGCGGTGAAATATGTGCGGAGATTAAGGAGAGAATAAGCGCTCTGTATGAGTCTTACCACTCCCGACTCCTCGAGACCCATTTCCTCAAGGAACATCTGACGTTCTTCGTATGATTCAAGCTCTGCGATATCTGACTCGATCTTTGCAGCGATAACGAGGATCTCTGCATCTTCATCCTTCACTGCCTCACGCACCTGCTCCACATACTGGTTTCCTGTCTTTGCAGAACCCTCGTCCACGTTGCATACATACATCACAGGTTTGTTGGTAAGGAGGAAAAGTTCCTTGGCCATCTGCTCTTCGTCGGCATTTTCAGGCTTTACCGTGCGGCATGATTTGCCCTGCTGGAGCGCATCTCTGTATCTGCAGAGAAGGTCGAACAGTTTCTTTGCGTTCTTGTCTCCTCCGGTCTGAGCCTGCTTCTGCACCTTTGTAATTCGGTTTTCCACAGTCTCGAGGTCCTTGAGCTGGAGTTCAAGGTCGATCACTTCCTTGTCACGCACAGGATCCACACTTCCGTCCACATGCACGATGTTCGGATCATCGAAGCACCTCAGCACATGCAGGATGGCATCTGTCTCGCGGATGTTTGCAAGGAACTGGTTTCCAAGTCCTTCTCCCTTGCTGGCGCCTTTCACAAGACCTGCTATGTCAACTATTTCCACTGTTGCCGGTACGACCCTCTTCGGGTTGCAGAGACTCTCAAGTACTTCAAGTCTTTTGTCCGGGACGATGGTGGAGCCTATGTTCGGCTCGATCGTACAGAAAGGAAAGTTTGCACTCTGTGCCTTTCCTGAACTTACACAATTGAACAAGGTCGATTTTCCCACATTAGGAAGTCCTACTATACCGCATTTAAGTGCCATTGCAATCTATCTTTAAATGGTAAAGAATACTCTATCTGTTAACAGGGCGCAAATTTACTCCAACTTTTTCTTTTTCTTATGATTATTTCCGTTTTTTAGTCAAAGTTTTTCTTTTTCTTGGCCTGTTTCTGCCTGTTTTCATACAATTTTGCCAGATGAAGAAATTGTTGCCATATATCTGTATCCTGTTCGGGATTTACTGTAACGCCCAGCCTGTGGATTCCCTGCTTGCCGTATTCTGGAATCTTGAGAACCTCTTTGACCATATCGATCAGGGGACAGGGGAGTCTGACAAGGAATTTTCATCCATGGGAACTCGCAGGTGGACGGGCAAGAGGTTCTACACCAAATGTGATGCAGTGTCTAAGAGTCTTATGTGGATAGGGGACAGATATGGAAGAATTCCCGACATCATTGGCCTTGCTGAAATTGAAAACAAGGCTGTGCTGCAGAAACTGTTAAGCACCACCCTTCTGAGAAAATATGACTACAGGATAATTCATCATGATTCAGGAGACAGAAGAGGGATAGACGTGGCCATTCTGTACAGATCTTCTTCGATGGATACCGTCTGCACTTCAACAAGGACTCCCGTATATGAAGGAAAGAAAATGGCGACAAGAGATATCCTTCATGCACGTATGTGTCTTTCGAATGAAGATACCGTTGACTTTATAGTCAACCATCATCCATCCAAATTTGGAGGGAAAAAGGAGTCTTCAGGACGAAGAAATGCCGCAATGGAGGCTCTTTCGGAATTATGCCTTTCTCTCAGATCGGACAAAATTGTCGCCATGGGAGACTTCAACGACACTCCTGATGCTCCTGCTTTCAAAGTAGTTGAAGATATCCTCGTCAACAAGGCATCACCTCTTCATGAGAGGGGAGAAGGTACTATAAGATATGAAGGCAAGTGGGATCTTATAGATATGTTTCTTGTCAGTGTATCATTGGACGGGCGAGCGCGGATGTCGATATGCAGGATACCATTTCTTATGACCGTCGACAGAAAGCATCCGGGAGAAAAACCTTTGAGAACTTATGGAGGTCCAAGATATCTGGGAGGGGTAAGTGACCATTGTCCCATCGTTTTATCGATCAAATGGGACTAAATTGGCATGTATAGATAATTTTCTTCTATTTTACGGTGTTGTAATATCAGTAGGAATTCTTACCTTTGAATGATTTAGTCTGAAACCAATAATTAATACCGTTATATCGCAATGAAAACAAGAATCGCTGAAAAATTCCAGACCCTTTTCCAGACAGAGGGTGAA
>CAZYCJ010000053.1:0-14093 GCA_964645495.1 uncultured Muribaculaceae bacterium | reverse complement strand
CCGCAGGGGTCAGTGGCACTGGGCTTCGGGGGTCACGCGCGCGGGGCTTTTCCAGTTTACATCAACCATGCTGAAACGCCTGAAAATGGACTGAAATATAAACGAAAAAGAGGTTGCGATTTCTCGTAACCTCTTGATTTTCAGTGCTCCCGAACTTGGACTTGAACCAAGGACCCTCTGATTAACAGTCAGATGCTCTAACCAACTGAGCTATTCGGGAATTTATGTCTCTCAAACGTTTCCTTTTCGTTTGGGATTGCAAAGGTAGACATTTTTTCTTTACCTCCAAACTTTTTTGCGAAAATTTTAGAAAATTTTGTGACTTTTTGCATTTTTGACGGAATAAGCGAATTTTTGCGTACATTTGTGTTTCTATCGGGACTAACCGGCCTTCGGGCACTAAAACTGGAATCTTATGGATATAGATCTTCTGTCGAAAATGGTCAAGGAACTTATCCTTGACGAGGATAGGGTGGTGTTGCCAGGTCTCGGCTGTTTTGTGGCCGAGATTGTGCCGGCGACCTTTTCCGATAAAGGCTATACCATAAATCCTCCGTACAGGCGTCTGTATTTCCGTTCCAAGCCGGATGAGGGGGAGGCACTGATCGATTTCTATGCTAAGTCGAACGATCTCGAATATGTTGTAGCGGAAAGGATCATCAAGGATTTTCTTGCAGAACTCAAGCCGGTGCTGCTTTCCAGAAAGGCGGTGGTCTTCCCGGGGCTCGGCCGTCTGAGGGCTACCAAGGAAAACAACATATTCTTTGTGGCGGACGAGGATCTGGATATTTATCCTGAAGGATTCGGTCTTGAACCTATATCCCTCAAGACGCATCAGGAGACACGGGAAGAGGTCCGTGCGGCAGTCGCTGACCTTAAACAGATCATTACCGACCCGGAACCGGATGCCCCTGCTGAACCCGAGACCGCTGCCGTTTCTGTCCCGGAACCAGAGCCGGTCACAGACCCTGAGCCGGATCCTGTAGACGTGCCTGCACAGCCGGAAGTACAACCGGAGACAAAGAAGTCAGGAAAGACCTTCCTTAAGGTGCTTCTGGTTCTTGCCGCCGTTCTGCTGGTCCTTGCAGTCGCATATATGGCAGTGGGACGCCTATGCCCTGAATTGATAGACAAGTATCTGTACACTCCGGAAGAACTGGAAATTCTTAACCATAACACGAATGCTTAAATACACAGAAAACCATACCGTCGCATGCTATGATACTGATGCCTCATGGCGTCTGAAGCCGGCGTCATTCATGAACCTTGCACAGGAGGCCGCAGGCCGTCATGCCGTATATCTTGGTTTCGGATACGATGACCTGATCGCATCCAATACCGCCTGGATATTGTCCAGAGTCCATGTTGAATTCGTCGATGCTCCTAAATGGAGGGATGAAATAACTCTCACAACATGGCATAAGGGCCTCAATCGCCTTTTCTTCCTCAGGGACTTCATCCTCACCGACGGGGAGGGCAATGCAAAGGTGAAGGCCACCACATCGTGGCTTGTCATGAACCTTGAGAACCGCAGGCTCGTAAGGGACCCGAAACTCGTTGAGGAAGGTACGACATGTACGGAGAATGTCATCGAGACTCCGGCAGACAAGGTGCAGATGCCTAAGGATGTCGAGCCGGAGTTTGTGTTCGAACACAAGGTGGCATATTCCGATGTGGATACGAACGGACACGCGAACAATGCCATGTATATGCAATGGGCGATGGATGCCGTTGATTATGAAACCGCATCTTCAATACCGGTCAAGTATTTTACAGTCAATTTCAACCATGAGATAAAGCCGATGGAGACAGTTTCTCTCTACAAGTCCGTGGTGGAGAAGGAGGACGGCATGCATGTCTTCATCGAAGGAAGGATCGGAGATGCCTCTGCATTCTGTACCGAAATCGTTTTCTAAGTGGAACTGATATATCCATATGATACCGCTCCGGTAATTCCGGCGCCGACGGCGGACACCTCGGTCGAGAGGGCTGCCGCCAGCGAGTGGTTCCCGATCGTCGAGTCGAACGGCCTGGTGGTGGGGAGGGCGACCCGCACTTACTGCCACAGTGGTGCCAAGCCTCTTCATCCTGTCATTCATATCCATATTATCGACCGTTACAGCAGGATCTATCTTCAGAAGCGTTCGATGCGTAAGGATATCCAGCCCGGAAAATGGGATACCGCAGTCGGAGGGCATGTCTCGTATGGGGAAGGGATAATCGAGGCTGCCTATCGTGAGGCTTTCGAGGAATTGGGGCTCATCGAGTTCAATCCCATCATGCTGGAAACCTATCAGTTCGAATCGGAAGTGGAAAAGGAAATGGTGAATGTGTTCGCCGCTGTGGGTACATACGAACTACATCCGGACCATGACGAAGTGGATGAAGGCAGATGGTGGGAACTATCAGACATCGATGCCTCTCTCGGAAAAGGCGTGTTCACGCCGAACTTCGAATCGGAATTCAGGATGATACGTCAGTCGCTGCTCGCCTTGTTGTAAAAATACCCCGGATTGATTATATTTGTCATGATATACTAAAAAGCGTACATCATGACAATCACTGAATTTACGACAGGCCGATTCTGCAGTACGGGTACTCTCAGAAACATCGTCTCAGAGGCGTCAGGGGACTTTATCTGGATAAACACCAAGGAAAGCCCCGTGACGATGGGAATGTTTGCCTTGGAGCGCATGGTTTCAATTGCGGAGGACACCGGGGCGGATATGCTGTATTCCGATCATTACAAGACCATAATGTCATCTGACGGAACCGTCGTGAGGAAGAAGCATCCTTTGATCGAATGTCAGAAGGGTGCCCTGAGGGATGATTTCGATTTCGGCAGCGTCCTGGTCTTCAGGACTTCGTCCTTCAAGGCAGCAGTGGCGTCAATGGATACTGACCGCAAGTGGGGCGCCCTCTATGATCTTCGCCTCAGGATGAAGAACATCGTTCATGTCAACGAGTTCCTGTATACTGAAGTCGAGGACGATCTGAGGAAGTCGGGCGAGAAGCAGTTCGATTATGTCGATCCGAGGAACAGGGCCGTCCAGGTGGAGATGGAGCAGATTTGTACGGACCATCTGAAACGGATCGGGGCGTATCTTGCTCCTGAGTTCAAGGATGTGCCTGAGTCTGCGGAAGGATCCTTCCCTGTCACGGCGACGGTAGTCATACCTGTCTTCAACAGGATAAGGACGGTGGCGGATGCCGTACGAAGCGCCCTTTCACAGGAATGTTCTTTCCCGTTCAATGTAATAGTGGTGGACAACCATTCTACCGACGGGACGACGGCGCTTCTGAAAGAGATCGCGTCGGGCGATACGCGTCTTGTCCATGTCATCCCCGACCGGGATGACCTTGGGATCGGCGGATGCTGGAACCTTGCGGTCCATCATGAACTGTGCGGCGAATATGCAGTGCAGTTGGACAGCGATGATGTATACAGCGGTCCTGACACTCTTCAGAAGATAGTGAATGCCTTCCGGGAGCAGAAGTGCGCCATGGTCGTCGGTACATATCAGATGACGGATTTTCAGATGAATCCGATACCTCCTGGAATCATCGACCACAAGGAGTGGACTGAAGAGAACGGAAGGAACAATGCCTTGAGGATCAACGGCCTCGGGGCTCCTAGGGCGTTTTGGACTCCACTTCTTAGGCAGATCAATCTTCCGAATACAAGTTATGGCGAAGACTATGCCTTGGGGCTCCGTATAAGCAGGGAATACCGGATCGGACGCATATATGATGTCCTTTATTGCTGCAGAAGGTGGGAAGGTAATTCAGATGCTGCCCTCGATGTGGACAGGGTGAATGCCAACAATCTTTACAAGGACCGTATCCGCACATGGGAACTTGAAGCGCGCATGAGAAAATGAAACAGTCAAGAATACATAAATTCGTCGGTGACCAACTTTCCGGATGGCCGCTTGCATGTGACAACTTCAGGGCTCTGAAGAATGTCAGGGTCCGGGAAATGGATGTAGGAGGCCTGAAGGTCAGGCTCCAGTTCAACCCGGCCAGGATGATTTCATCGGTAGCGAAACTCAGCAAGGAGGACATTGCCGGAAGGAGATGCTTCCTGTGTCGTGAGAACCGTCCTCCGGAGCAGATCATGCTCAAGTTCGAGGGCAGGAAGGGCAAGAAATACCATATTCTCGTCAACCCGTATCCCATATTTCCGGAGCACCTCGTGATCGCCTCTGACAGACATACCGACCAGTCGATATGGCATCGATATGTGGATATGCTGGATCTTGCACGCAAATACGACGGCTTCACCTTCTTTTACAACGGCCCTCATAGCGGTGCGTCTGCTCCTGATCATCATCATTTCCAGGCAGCTCCCAAGGGCCTGATACCTCTGCAGGAGGATGTCGACGGGCTTCTGGACAAGGGACTTCAGGATGATGCTCTGATACCCGTCGCTTCCGTGCGTGATGCCCGTCTGTACCACTATCGGAGATTCACGACTGGCGTGTTCGTTGTCGCTTCAGAGACAGCGAAGTCTGCTGCAAAGATGTTCTATCGTCTTCTCGACTGCGCCGATATGCCGGAAGGGGAGTCAGAACCTCTCTTCAATCTCTTCTCATATTGGACAGGCTCTGAATTCCGTTCGATTGTCGTTTTCCGTAGCCGGCATCGTTCGCACCATTATTTCAGTGACGGACCGGACCATCTGACCATGAGTCCCGGCTGCGCGGATATGGGTGGCGTGTTCATCGTTCCCGTGAAGGAGGAATATGATAAGATTGACGGACATCTTCTGAATGAAATGATAGCGGAGGTATCCATAGACAAGGCGACTGAAGAAAAGGTCTTAAACCGGCTCACACGCGTCCAGCCTGAACTGAATGTCGGGATCATGTCCGCAAAGGAAATAGAATTCGAGATCATTTCCGATGGTGCAGGAGCCCGGAAAGCGGTTCTGAAAGAAGGGAAGATCGAATATGACGGGGCTTTGTACGATGAACTTTATTTTGAGGCCCAGACTCTTTCGACCATGTTTGCCGAGCCGTCATTCATCCTGTACGGGGTGACCATAGGAGTCAATTTCCATTGGGAAAGGAAGGAGTCTCAGAAATTTGCAGGCTCTCTCAGGATCATCGTTGACAGGGACAGGTTGACTGCAATAAATGTCGTAGGTGTCGAAGACTATCTTCTTAGTGTCATATCGTCCGAAATGAGTGCTTCCGCCTCCGAGGAATTCCTGAAGGCACATGCGGTCATCTCGCGTTCGTGGGTGATGTCAATGGTGGCCTCGTCCCGAAAGAGACGTCAGACCTCTGTTCCTGAGGGCGTGCATGATCTGCCGTCACTCATGACGCATCTTGACGCCGTACGTCATGCGGATGAAGAACCGTTGAAGGACAGAGAGTACGAGTATGTCAAATGGTTTGACCATCAGGATCATACGCTCTTCGATGTGTGTGCTGACGACCATTGCCAGAGATATCAGGGACTTACGCGTGCGGCGGGCAAGACCGTCCGCAGGGCCATCGATGCCACATGGGGACAGACGCTCAGATATGACGGTGAACTTTGTGATGCAAGGTTCTCGAAGTGCTGCGGAGGCGTGATGGAGAAGTTCGGCTCGTGTTGGGAAGACGAAGACAAGCCTTATCTGCAGGCCTTGCCGGATACTCCCGGACATGATGCCGTATCCGATTGTTTCTGCAATACCCGTGACAAGGATATCCTGGGCCAGGTGCTGAACGACTATGACCGGGAGACTGTGGACTTCTACAGGTGGAAGGTGGAGTATGACAGGGAGGCACTGTCAGCACTGATAGAGAGGAAAAGCGGAAGAAAGATAGGGCGCCTGAATGCTCTGGAGCCATTGGAAAGGGGAGCGTCCGGCCGCATTGTGAAGTTGCGGATAGTCGGGGAAACATCTTCTCTGACTGTCGGCAAGGAACTGGAAATAAGAAGGCTGTTGTCGGAAACTCATCTCAAGAGTTCCGCATTCGAGGTCGTGATGACCGGAGAAAAGGTGATCCTGCATGGCAGCGGATGGGGCCATGGTGTCGGCCTGTGCCAGATAGGAGCCGCAGTGATGGCATCGAAAGGGTATGACTACTGCGGTATCCTCGCACATTATTATCCTGGAACTGAGGTGATATGAAGGAAAGAAACATAAATCCGTGGATGTGGATACCGACCCTTTATTTTGCGGAGGGTATCCCGTACTTTATCGTGAACAACATTTCGGTGATCATGTTCACGAAGATGGGTATGTCTAAGGGAGAAATGGCCCTATATACGAGCATGCTCTATCTCCCTTGGGTGATAAAGCCTTTGTGGAGTCCCTTTGTCGACATAATAAAGACAAAGAGATGGTGGGTGATGGCTATGCAGATACTGATCTCTGCTGCATTCGTGCTTCTCGCCCTGACTCTTCCGCATCCTTCTGCGGAGACAATCGCTTCCGGTACGACCGGAGTGTCACTGTTCACTGTCACTCTCGCCCTTTTCTGGGTGACGGCCTTCGCTTCATCCACGCATGATATAGCAGCAGACGGTTTCTATATGCTGGCCTTGAAGCCCGGGGACCAGTCGCTTTTTGTGGGAATACGAAGCACTTTTTACCGCCTTTCATCCCTCTTCGGACAGGGCGTCCTTGTCGTCGTGGCAGGCATTCTGGAGAAAAGGACCGGGGATATTCCTCAGGCATGGTCGGTCACCCTTCTGGTGACTGCGGCCATTTTTGCCTCTGTGACCATATGGCATGTATTCAGACTGCCCAAGCCGTCATCCGACAAAATGAGAGACGGCGGAAATACAGCCGCAGGCATAATCAAGGAGTTCGGGCGCACGTTCGTGACCTTCTTCAAGAAGAAACATGTCTGGATCGCACTTGTGTTCATGCTTCTGTACCGGCTTCCTGAGGCATTCATCGTGAAGATGATGAATCCGTTCCTTCTGGATCCTGTGTCGCAAGGCGGTCTTGGCCTTTCCACGGGTACAGTGGGTATAGTATATGGAACCGTAGGCACTGTCGCCTTGACTGTCGGCGGCATCCTGGGTGGTATTGCCGCGTCAAGGTGGGGACTCAAGAAGTCATTGTGGCCGATGGCCATGAGCCTTACGCTCCCATGTCTTGCCTTTGTGTTCCTGGCGGCTTATCAGCCACAGAATATCTTCCTGATCAGTTCCTGTGTGGCTCTTGACCAGTTCGGATACGGTTTCGGATTCACTGCATATATGTTGTACCTTATCTATTTCTCCGAAGGGGAATTCAAGACGGCACATTATTCGCTGTGTACGGCCTTCATGGCATTGAGCATGATGCTGCCGGGCATGGTGGCCGGCTATGTGCTGGAGGCTGTAGGTTATGTTAAGTTCTTCGGATTTGTCATGATCTGCTGTCTTGTCACCGTAGTGGTGACGCTTCTGCTCAAGGTCGATCCTGAGTATGGTAAGAAATGATTTAAATTCCAAGTAATGAAAAGAAAGATTCTTATGGCAGTATCTGCTTCAGTATTGTTGACTATGGGTTCGTGCAATGAGCCTCAGACTCCGCCGTCTGAAGGTTCAAGGATAGGGTTTGCATTGTCGTTATTCAAGAGTGTCGATCAGACGGAAGGCAAAGGCCGGAATGTCGTAGTGTCTCCATATAGCGCCGGAGTGGCTCTCTCGATGCTGACTGACGGTGCCCATGGAGAGACAAAAGTGGAATTTGACAAAGCCTTGAATGGCTGTCTCTTCAAGGCGGAACCTCTTTCCGAGGGTGATACAGTAATCGTGAAATCCGCCAATTCAGTATGGGTGGATGATGATTTCAGTGTGAGGAATCATTATGTGTCACTTCTTCAGAAGGATTATGAGGCTCTTGTGACTACCTTGAATTTTGCTGACCCGGCCACCCTCCATGCCATCAACAACTGGTGTTCGGAGAATACCGGAGGGAAGATAAAGAAGATACTTGATTCGCTTTCGCCTCAGATGACCATGGTTCTTGCCAATGCTCTTTATTTCAGGGCTCCTTGGCTTGACCAGTTCAACGAAAAAGCGACAAGAGAGGCCGTATTCCACGGTGTTGGCGGTGATCAGGACATCATGATGATGTCCCGGAGCGGGCGCTATAATTATGCAGAGTATCAAGGGTGTCAGATGATCGAGCTTCCGTATGAAGGAGGCAGGTATTCTATGTATGTCGTCCTCCCTCCGAAGGGAATGGACATCGAGTCCGTCATTCCGTATGTGAATGAATCGTCATATTCGTCAGCGTTGAAGATGATGGCTCCTGCAAAAGTGAATTTCCGGCTTCCGCGCATGAGGCTTGAAACTTCTTTGACATTGAACAATACGCTGAAGAAGATGGGTGTACAGACTGCATTCACTTCTGCCGCAGACTTCAAAGGAATTACCGCCATGGGGCCGCTTGTACTTGATACTGTGGCTCAGAAATGCTATATAGATGTGACGGAAAGCGGAACAGAGGCCGCTGCGGTGACAGTTGCAGTCATGGCACTGACATCCGTCCGTCCTGAAGCGGAGCCGAAGACAATGACTGTGGACCGTCCGTTCCTGTTCTTTATTGCGGACAAGGAATCAGGCAATATCCTGTTTACCGGAAAAATAGTAAATCTGTAATCAAATGCTTATGAAGAAACTGTTCATTGCCATATCACTGATTGTTGTCTTGTCTGCATGCGCAGGTCACGCGGATGCCCGTGGTGTCATCGTGAAGCCTGGAATAGAGGTTCTGGAAGACAGAGGTTTTGAAGGTCTTGTCGGCCGTCGTGTGGGCCTTGTCACCAATCCGAGCGGAGTCGACAGGAACCTCAGGTCGACAATAGATATTCTGTATGACGCTCCCGGAGTGGAACTGGTTGCCCTTTATGGTCCCGAGCATGGCGTCAGAGGCGATGTCTATGCCGGAGGAAAGGTGAATGATACGGTAGACGAGGCGACAGGCCTTCCTGTCTATTCTCTCTATGGAGCGACGCGACAGCCTACCCATGAGATGCTGAAAGGAATAGATGTCATGGTGTATGACATCCAGGATGTAGGAGTCCGTTCGTATACTTTCATCAGCACTCTCGGTCTTGTGATGCGTACGTGTGCGGAACTGGGCATCGAGGTGATGGTTCTGGATCGTCCCAATCCTTTGGGAGGCAACAAGATAGAAGGCTGCTATGTGGAACAGCCGTTCAATTCGTTTGTGAGTCAGTATCGCATACCGTATGTGTATGGACTTACCGTCGGGGAACTTGCGGTCATGATCAACGAGGAAGGCATGAACAGGGGACAGAAAGGCGATCAGGAGCCGCTGAAATGCCGTCTGACTGTAATCCCGATGGAAGGATGGGAAAGGGACATGCTTTATGAGGACACCGGATTGCCATGGGTTCTGCCTTCTCCGAACATTCCGTATAAGGATACTCCTATGTATTATGCTGCGGCAGGTGTATGCGGCGAACTTTACGGTTTCATGAACATAGGTATAGGGTATACTCTCCCGTTCCAGCTTTTCGGTGCAACATGGGTGGATCCGGATGCATTGAAGGCAAGGCTTGACAGTTACGGCCTTGAGGGAGTATCTTTCCGTACCATATGGTATAAGCCCGTTTCCGGCAGTCTGAGGGGACAATTGGTCAAGGGCCTCCAATATTTCTTTACGGACTATGAAGCGGCTCGTATCACCGAGACACAATTTCATGTCATGCAGGCAGTTGCGGAATTGTATCCCGACAAGAAGGCATTTGAGATCATAAGCGGTTACGGACTCTTTGACAAGGTCTGTGGCACGGATTATGTCAGGAAGGAATTCAGCAAAAGGTACAAGGTAGAAGATGTCAAAGATTATTGGCGGAAGGACGAAGAGGCTTTCCGTGCCTTGTCGCAAGAATACCACATATATTAACCTTTCTAAAATTCAGACTATGCGATCAATCAGAAACATCCTGGCAGCAATGTTGGTATGCTTGACATTCGCCGCCTTTCAGTCTGATGCAGATGCCCAGACAAGAAGAAGCAACGGTTCAGGTTCAGATAACAAGTCCTCAGTGACACGAAAGCAGACTGCCCGTCCTGCAGTTTCCAAGCCTTCTGGTCCGGAAAGAAGGCCAAGCACTACGGTGACGAAACCTTCCGGTCAGACAAAGCCGTCAGTACGCCCTGATACCCGCCCGGGAGCAAAGCCGCAGATGACCCCAGGACATGGCCCTCAGAAGCCTGTTCAGATTCGTCCGGACCACAGGCATGAGCCGCCAAGGATACATCCTCGCGACCGTGACTTCATGCGCTGGGACAAGCCGGGATATTTCTGGAGCAGACATGACCACTGCTACGGACGCCGGGTGAGAGTACTTCCTTCACATGTCATAAGGCATATTTTCCATGGTCATACATATTATTGCTACAATGACATATGGTATCGTCCATATGGAAGTCATTATATTGTCTGCAGACCTCCTTACGGAACCGTCCTTGCGGCAAATCTGGTCGCAGATATGGCTTGGGCTGCAGTGAACATGGCTTATTACGGGTCCGTTGCGCAGGAGAACAGCCTTGGCCTTGTTCAGAGTCATGCGGCTGCGGGAACAGAGTATTTCTATCAGGACGGTGTCTTCTATGCGAAGGACTCTTCAGGTCAGTACAAGACCATCGTCCCTCCTGCGGGTGCTTTGGTGGAAACACTTCCTGAAGACTTCGATATGGTGACCTTGAGTGACGGTAAGGAATATTACAAGGTCGACAATACCATCTATCAGGTGACTGTCTCTGACGGCAAGCCTTATTTCGAGGTTATCGGACAGCAGGCTGGCTTATAGTTTGCTGAATAACTTTGTAAGCGAGGAGTCATCTCCGGAGGAGAAGAGTGATACCTGAGGGGCTGATGTCGGTGACAGCAGTCCCTCTTTTCTCATGGTCTCCTCGAGATGGCGGGCGACGGCAGGGGCAGGGTCGATGATCGTGATCTTCCTGTCCGGAACGAGTGCTGATGCCACTTTGCCGATGGTCTCGGACAGGAACGGATAATGCGTACATCCGAGGACGATGGTGTCCGCCCCTTCGTCAAGAAGAGGCTTCAGACTTTCTTCAACGACGCTTTCCGTCTCAGGCCCCGAGGTGCATCCTCTTTCCACCAGTTCTACAAAACCGCGACCTACATGTTCGACGATGCGGACTCCTTCCGAATATTTTTCCCGTGTGTTCTGATATTTGTCGGCCTTGAGGGTTCCTGACGTGGCCAGAACTCCGACGACTCCTGTTGAGGTAATCGCTACTGCCGGTTTGACAGCAGGTTCCATTCCTATGAATCTTATCGGGAACTCTTCGCGCAGGGATGCTATGGCTGCAGCAGTGGCGGTGTTGCACGCCACTACAATGATGTCTGCACCCTTTCCTATCAGGAAACGGGTGATCTCCCGCGCTCTGTCGATGATGTATTCACGCGTCTTTTCTCCATATGGGCAATGGGCGTTGTCCGAATAATATATGTAGTTCTCATCAGGGAGAAGTTTCCGTATCTCCCTGAAGACGGACAGACCGCCGACTCCCGAATCAAATATTCCGATCATTTCCCTGCAATTAATATACTGACCATGGCTGTCAGTGGACGTTACAAATATAATCAATTGTTTTTGCTTCTGAGGGAAAATTGACTAATTTTGTATGCTTTATGAATGCCGGACATTTGCCCGGTGCATTAACGGATCAAGATGATAGGAAACGAACAGATAAAGGAGCTGCAGCAGCGCGTGGAGACGCTTGGCAGATGCATCAGTATAGAAGAAAAACGTGCTGAGGTGGCGCGTAAGCAGGAAAGGACTTTGGCGGCAGATTTCTGGGATGACCCGAAGGAAGCGGAGAAGTTTCTGAAGGAACTTGCAGGTGTCAAGTTCTGGGTTACCGGATTTGACAAGGTCACAGCTGCTGTCGAGGATCTGAATGTCCTTCTCGAATTTGAGGCAGAAGAAATCGATCAGGCCTATGCGGCCGCTGTCGAGGAGGTAGAGGCTCTTGAACTAAGGAATATGCTTGGCGAGGAAGGAGACAATCTCGGTGCGGTGCTGACTATCAATTCCGGCGCAGGCGGTACTGAGGCCAATGACTGGTCTGCTATGCTCATGCGCATGTATATGAGGTGGGCGGAGCGAAACGGCTACAAGGTGACGGTTACAGATGAACTTGAAGGCGAGGATGCCGGTATCAAGTCTGTCACCATGCAGGTCGAGGGTGATTATGCCTTCGGTTACCTCAAGGCTGAGAGCGGTGTGCACAGACTTGTGCGAATATCTCCTTTCAATGCTCAGGGAAAGCGTCAGACCACATTCTCTTCGGTGTTTGTATATCCTTTGGTGGATGATTCTATCGAGATCGAGATCAATCCGGGAGATCTGGAGTGGGACACCTATCGTTCGAGCGGAGCCGGCGGACAGAATGTGAACAAGGTGGAGACAGGAGTGCGTGTGCGGCATATCCCTTCCGGCATTGTTGTCGAGAACACTGAGACCCGGTCGCAGCTGGACAACAGGCAGAATGCTCTGCGTATCCTGAAGTCGCGTCTTTATGATATAGAACTGAAGAAACGTCAAGAGAAGCAGGCTGAACTCGAAGGACAGAAGAAGAAGATCGAGTGGGGGTCGCAGATCCGCAGTTATGTCCTGCATCCGTACAAGATGGTCAAGGACCTGCGTACAGGATTTGAGACATCCGATACTCAGGGAGTCCTTGACGGAGACCTTAACGATTTCATGAAGGTCTACCTGATGGAAAACAATTAGGATTTACATACGGTTCTTGAAATGCCTGCAACATTTGCAGGCATTTTTGCATCTTTAGACACGGTTAGAAAAAGTGAATGTATATTGTATGAAAAGAATCTTACTATCTGTTGTCCTGATATTGATGTCATTTGCAAATATTGTTGCAGCGCAGGACACACCTGTCAAAGAAGCGGCAGACGGCAAGGTGCCGTTCTCCATAAAGGCATATCCTTTCAGAGGAATGTACCTTGACAAGAATACCCATTTTGAGAAGTTCGGTCCCATTTTCCCTGCCGGTGTGCATATGGGAGTGGAATTCCCTTCGCTGCAGCAGCGTCCATGGCAGCAGTATCTCGGCAATCCTACTGTGGGACTGGGAGTGTCATGGATCGATCTCGGCCATGATATGCTCGGAATGGGATTTGCCGTATATCCCTATATTCTTCTGGATGCGATCGATACAAAGTATTTTCAGATGAGATTCAAGGTGGCAGGAGGTCTTGCGGCAGTGACCGAACATTGGTATACCCAGGATGATACCGATCCGGACCACTATTATGAGCTTACGGTTAATACCGTTTTCGGATGTACTCTGAATGTGTATCTGAACGCCGGCATAAATCTGAATGTCCCTGTTACAAAATACCTTGCAGTAGGTGGAGAACTCGGCTACTTTCATATGAGCAACGGCCGTACCTGCATGCCTAACATCGGAGCGAATGCCCTTTACGGATCAGTGGGACTTACCGCCACTTTCAATTCTGAAGCAAAGAGACCTCCGGTACATTTCCCTGACCAGCCGTATGGATGGGCCCTGAACATCACCGGGGCTGCAGGAGCGCAGAAGTCCGCCATTGCAGACCCTCACAGATTTCTCATATCTTCTTTACATGCCGGCGCTGTCTACCATGTGAACAACTGGTACGGCATCGGTGCCGGTCTGGATGTCTTCTACAACGGAGCCATTGATAACAACACAGAACGCAGCCTTTACAGAAAGAGGCCTGAGGGGTACAGCCGGATCGACAAGGTACGCGCAGGTCTGGCCATGAACAATGAGTTCAAGTTCGGATTGGTTACTGCGATAGTGGATTGGGGATTCTACTTCTTCAACCCTTCCCGAAACTATTATGACAACGATCATCCTATATATGGATATGGCAAGCGTCCTCTCTTCTATAAGAATGACGGCGCAGGCACCGACGAGGCCTTCCACTACATCCGTTTCGGCCTTAAGTGCCGTGTATGGGACAATCTGTATCTTCAGGCTTCAGCCAAGACCCACCTGCATATCTGCGAGTATGTCGAATTCGGTCTGGGATATCAGATCCCGTTCCTGAAGAAAGGCAACCGCAAGGCCGGACAGAGCATCAT
>CAZYCJ010000052.1:0-14211 GCA_964645495.1 uncultured Muribaculaceae bacterium | reverse complement strand
TGGGCTTACTCAATATTAGAAGATAAATTTGGACGGATGTGGATAGCATCCTATATGGGAGGATTATTCATTTGCAGTAAAGATGATCTTGAGATATTGTATCATTTTAACGAAGACTCCGGTATCGGTCCTAATGTGTATCTGATGCAGAACGGCGATGATTATATATGGGCAAACACGTCAAACGGTCTTGTGTCAATCGACATCAAGACGCTGGATGTTAAAAGGCATAATATATATGCAGATAATATGCTGTATCATAATAATGCCATCTGGTACTCGATTTTAGGCAGACTTTATCAATACGATACGATCAAAGAGGAAAACACAAACATAACTTTCTCGGAAACATGCAGACAGATACATTCATTTATTCTTGAGAATGACAATGTATGGATTACTTCTTCTGAAGGCATAATGTGCATAGACTCCGCGACGGCTGCGCTGACAAACATTTCATCCACTACGGACAACTACTTGTGCGGAATATTTGATAGACAAAACCGGGAGATTTTATTTGGAGGAGAAGATTGTCTCACCCGAATCGATGTTGACAGAGAAAACTTGGGAGTGTCTTCTGATTCGGTTTTTATTGCCTCGTTAGTCTCTGACGGAAGGCTGATGAGACCAAACGAAGACTACAAAACGGTCGGCAATCATATCAAGATCAATAAAGAATCTGATATTATTATTGAATTATCGTCTTTTTCGTATCAAGCCGATGAGTCTTATTACTATAGATTTGATAATGAGGACAAGTGGCAATCTTTAGGTAAAGGGAATAATCATATATCATTGGTAAATTTATCAGGAGGAACCTATTCTTTACAGCTCAGCAATTCCAATCCTTCTGTAAATCCTGATGCCCTCGTCAATGAGTACTACATTGTCGTTCCGTATCCATGGTACCTAAGGTGGCCTGCTTTTATCCTGTATGCTGTGGCGTTTATCGGATTCGCCACAGTTGTTATCCGAATAATTCATCTAAGGAACAAGAAGAAATTTGAATTGCGGGAAAAAGAACGAAGTCTGGAATTATCGAATATGAAGATGGATTTCTTTGTCAACATATCGCATGAGCTGAAAACCCCGCTCAGTCTCATAATCGCCCCTGTAAGCAGAATGCTTTCCGAGACGACAAATGCGAGGCAGAAAGAAACCCTTTCTACCATACATAACAACGCCTTAAGGTTGAATACATTGATTCATAAAGTTCTTGATTTTAAACAATTGGAGGCTGAAAGCGAAGATATTATTATTCGCTCTCACACAGAACTAAGCACTCTTTTGAATAACTGTATCAGCACTTTCGGATCTGCTATAGAAGAGAAAAGAATCTCTATAAACACGCTGACCCCGACAGAAATGATCTGGGCCAACGTTGATGCTCTCAAGTTGGAGTCGGCAATAATCAACATCTTATCCAATGCAATAAAATACGTAAACGAGGGTTGTGGCGTAGTAAATATAGAACTCTCTAAGATCAATGACAATGCAGTTATAACCATATCCGATAACGGACGCGGAATAGACAAAGAAGAACTGTCACTTGTCTTTATCCGTTATTTTCAGGGAAGAAACGGAAGGCACAAAGAGGGTAGCGGTATAGGTCTGTATTTAGTCAAGAAATATATTGAGTTACATGGTGGTCATATTTCCATTGAGAGCAATGATGGAACAGTTGTCAGGTTGAGTATCCCGCTAACGGGAGATAACTCTTGTGTCATAAATGATACAGATGCTGAAAGCGACCGTTCTTGTGGAGATAATTCTGCCAGACTTCTGATTATAGACGACAATAAGGAAATTGTTGCATTTCTGGCTGAAACCCTCTCCCAGCACTATAAATGTCATAAGGCATACAACGGAAGAGAAGGTCTTGAAATCATTGACCAACACACTCCGGACCTCATCATCGTCGATCAGATGATGCCGGAAATGGATGGTTTCACATTCTCCCGTGCCGTTCGCAAGAATTACAAGACAGCGACAACTCCTATAATAATGCTTACCGCAAAAGATGATATGTCTACAGAAATGGAAAGTATAAAAGTCGGTGTAGATATATTCATGCCTAAGCCTTTCGATATAAAGAAACTTCAACTTAGGATCGCTCAGCTTCTTCGTAAGAGAAGTTCAATCGAGGCGGCCGTAAGAATAGAAGCAACTTCACAACCGGATTTAAAGGAGAGTCGCGACCGAAGGTCTCCTGATGAGATCTTTATGGAGAAAGTGACAAAAGCTATTGAGGAGAATATGGGAAAGGAGGATTTCAATGTTTCTGCTCTCGCTGATATCGTGTCAGTAGATAATAAGCAGCTTTATAGGAAACTGAAACAACTGACCGGTTCTACTCCTGTAAACTATATCCGCAAATTGAGGATGAGAAAAGCATCCATATTGTTGGAAGAAGATAAATTCACGGTGTCTGAAATAATGTTCATGGTCGGATATTCCAACCCGTCATATTTCTCAAAGTGTTTTGCTGAAGAGTTTGGAATGAACCCGAAAGATTATCGAAAACGGACAGATTCATAGGATGTCCGAAAAATGTTGTTTTTTGTCCATTTCGGCGTTTTCTTTATTGCAAGCAATGATTATCATTGCAGTATAACACTAAAAACCGAATAACATGAAAGCAACAATCTGTAAAAAGGGCATCCAAATTGCCAGTATGTTTCTATTTGCCGTTGCATTAATCATTTCATGCAACGAAAGCATTACACCAGTTTCAGAGGAATCTTCTTTCGAAAAGGCAGCATTCAGAATGGAGACTAAATCCTCGTCATCGACGCTTCCTTTCTTAAAAGGTGCCGATTTGTCGTATGTAAACGAATTGCAAGACGGTGGGGTGATTTTTACTGAGAGTGGGGTTTCAAAAGATCCATATGTACTGATGAATAATTATGGTGCGAATGCTATTCGACTGCGTTTGTGGCATAATCCGACATGGACCAACTACTCAAATCTGGCCGATGTTAAAAGAAGTATTGCACGTGCTAAGAATCTAAATATGTATGTTTTGTTGGATTTCCACTATTCTGACACATGGACAGATCCAGAGCAGAGTCTAGTACCTGCTGCATGGGCGTCAGTAGTTAATAATACCCCCGTATTAGCAGACTCCATATATAACTATACTACTAAGGTATTGACAGAACTTAAAAATGCCAATCTGCTTCCTGACTTAGTTCAAATCGGAAACGAAACAAACAACAATTTCCTCGTTAGCGATAACACTCAGCTTCTTCCTGTTGATGTTAGTAGAAACGTAACATTGTTTAATGCCGGCCTTGATGCTGTCGCAGACTTCAACTTAGCACATTCAAAGAATATCAAAACAGTGCTTCATGTCGCTATGACAATAAATGACGCATCTAATTGGGTTTATAATCTTGATCAGAATGGAATTCTGGACTATGATATGCTGGGCGTATCATATTACCCTCAATGGCAGTCATATACACCTGATGAGTTGGGCGCATTTACTGCGACTCTGTTAAGAGACTATAACATCCAACTTCTTGTTGCGGAAACCGGTCATATTTGGACTCGTGAGTGGGATGATGAATCACATAATCTTATGAGCAATATGGGACCTGGATACCCAGAAACTCCTTGTCCTCAATTACAGAAGGATTTCCTTATCGAAGTTAAAAACGCTGTTAGAGATAATGGCGGAGCTGGTGTTTTCGTTTGGGAACCGGCATGGGTTGCCTCAGATATAGAGACATTATGGGGCGTGGGTTCTAATTGGGAAAATGTGGCATTCTTTGATTTTAACAATGAGTTACTTGATCATGGCGGAATTGAATTCTTCTCAGAAAATAACGTAGAAGTAACTTTCCGTGTTGATATGAGCGGGGCAGGAAGCGATAGCAAAGGTTACATTACTGGTGCATTTACAAGTGATAATTATGGTGCTTGGCAAATTATCCCGATGAAGCAAGAAGGTACTAGTAATATTTATCGTTTCACCACACACCTTACCCAGGGCCAGACTGGAGCATATTACTACTTAAGAGATAGCACCTGGACTGCTCGCGAAACAGTTCCAGCCTCATGTCAGGTATATTGGAATAGTGACCGAGGATATTCTGCATCAAGTACAAGCACTACGCAAACGATATCAAATGTTTGGTCTTCCTGTGCCAGCATACAATAAATTTAGCACTAATATTAACCAATAAAACCAGACAATATGAAACAATTGTTTCTGAAACTTACTGTATTGCTGAGTGCGATTGTCGGCATATTCAGTTATCATGATGTCATGGCTCAATCAAAGAGTGTCAGTGGAACCGTCGTTGACGAAACCGGTACACCAATGATTGGATTGACAGTCATTATTACCGGAACGACTAACGGTGTAACTACAGACATTGACGGAAAGTATCAGCTCAATGTATCTGGAGGCGAATCTCTGACATTCTCATATCTGGGATATGAAACTCAGGTCATAAATGTCAATGGACGTACACGCATTGATGTTCAGTTGATGCCCGACACCGAACTTCTGAGCGATGCTGTTGTTATCGGATATGGTACGACAGCAAAGAAAGACCTCACAGGTTCTGTATCTGCTGTAGGTACTAAGGACTTCAATAATGGACTTCTTTCATCTCCAGAGCAGCTTATCAACGGAAAGGTCGCTGGTGTTCAGATCATGTCCAGCAGCGGTTCTCCTACAGCCGGAAGTACAATCAGAATCCGTGGAGGTGCTTCTCTTAACGCATCGAATGACCCTCTTATCGTGCTCGATGGTATTCCTTTGGAAATCGGCGGCATCAGCGGCAATGCCGGAAACTTCCTTTCAATGATCAACCCATCTGACATCGAGTCTATGACTGTCCTTAAGGATGCTTCATCAACTGCCATCTATGGTTCCAGAGCTTCAAACGGTGTCATAATCATCACCACCAAGAAGGGAAGCGGAAATAAGATCACAGTCAACGTAAATTCAACCCAGTCTGTACAATGGAAGACAAAACTTGCAGACATGTTGAGTACTGACGACTTCATCAATGTCGTTAATGGACTTGATGAAAGTTACACCTCACTCCTTGGAGATGCCAGAACTGATTGGAACAGTCAGATCTACACTCCAGCATTCGGAACAGACAATCTCGTAAGTGTATCTGGCCGTATCGCAAAGAACCTTCCTTTCAGAGCGTCCGTAGGTTATTATAATCAGGACGGAATTCTGAAAACTGACAATGCAGAAAGAGCGACAGCGAATATCTCACTTAATCCGTCGTTCTTTGATGACTATCTCAAACTGGGAATCAATGTCAAGGGAGCATACAATCACAATCAATTCGCCCCAACGGGTGCAATATGGAATGCTGCTACATTTAACCCGACACTTCCTGTTTATTCAGGCCAGGAAGTTCTTGGAGGTTATACTGAAATCACCAGCAACGGAGCTCCAAATCCTGAAGCAGTCAAGAATCCTCTCGGCTTGCTCGAACAGACAGATGCTCAGAGTGAGGTTTATAGAGTTGTAGGTAATGCAGAACTTGACTACAGAATGCACTTCTTGCCAGATTTGAAACTGCATCTCGCTTATGGATATGACTATGCAACAGGAAAGGGATATACATTTATTCCAGAGACTGCTGCTTCTAATTATGATCAGAAAGGATATTATGCTCCGTATGGTCCTGCAGAAAAACACAACAATCTCTTTACTGCATATCTTAATTATAATACGGATATCAAGAAATTTAAAATAGATGTCACAGCCGGATACGACTGGCAGTATTGGAAGGCAACATCACCAGCAGGAGATATCTATAATGCAGCCAAAGAAAGTCTTAATGGCGCATATAAGGCAAGTGATCAGAGACATGCATTGATGTCATACTATGGACGTATCAATCTTTCATACGACTCCAGATATATGATTACTGCTACTGTTAGACGTGATGGTACATCTCGTTTCTCGCCAGAAACACGTTGGGGTACTTTCCCATCAGTCGCACTGGCTTGGAATGTCGCAGAAGAATCATTCCTCAGAGATACTGATGCAGTGACAAACCTTAAACTCAGAGCAAGTTATGGCGTCACCGGTCAGCAGGACGGTATCGGTAACTATAATTATCTGCCGGTATATTGGGCTGGAACCGAGAATAGTCAATACGTTGGAGCAAATGGCCAGATGGTCAACACTTATCTCCCTTCAGCCTATGTATCAGATCTTAAGTGGGAAACTACAAGATCTTGGAATGCAGGATTTGATTTCGGATTCCTTAAGGATAGGATTACAGGTAGTTTCGACTATTACACAAGAAAGACAGAAGATCTCCTTGCTACAGTTCCCGCTGCTGCCGGTACTAATTTCACAAAGACTATTACCACCAATGTCGGAAATATGGAAAGCTATGGTATAGAAGCCTCTATCAATGTGATTCCGGTACAGACCAAGGATTGGACATGGGAGATTGGTGCCAATGCCACCTGGCAGAATGTCAACATTACAAACCTTACTTTGGTTGATAATGGTGAAGTGACAGAGACTCTAGTTGGTCCTATGATTGATGGCAAGTATGTTCAAGTGATGACAGAAGGTCAGGAACCATACAGCTTCTTCGTTTATAAGCAGCTTTATGATATGAATGGAAGACCAATAGAAGGAGCATATGCTGATTTGAATGATGACGGCAATATTACCATTGATGACAGATATTGCTATCATTCACCAGCCACTGATGTCCTTCTTGGATTCAATACAAGCCTCAGGTGGAAGAAACTTTCTGTTGCAGCTGTATTCCGTGCAAGCATCGGAAATTATGTATATAACGCTATGGCTGTAAATACAGGAGCTCTTGAGACTATGAAATATAGTGCTCCACAGCTTAGCAATCTGCATTCAAGCTATCTTGAGACTGGATTCAAAGCACGTCAGTTCTATTCAGATCACTATGTGGAGAACGCATCATTCCTTAAGATGGATAATCTTACAGTCAGCTATGATTTTGGACGAGTATTCAGAAACGCTATGGGCTTGAGAGCATCAGTTCTCGTTCAGAATGTCTTCACTTGGACAAAGTATTCTGGTGTGGATCCTGAAGTCCCAAGCGGATTTGACAGTTCATTCTATCCACGTCCTCGTATTGTATCACTCAGTCTTGGCCTTGACTTCTAAAACCCGAATGAAAATGAAAAAGATATTTACATTTATCTGTATAGCAGCCTTGCTGGTAAGCTGCGAGTTGGATCAGTATCCACATACGGAGACGACATCAAAAGATGTATATGTAAGTGCGGCAAACTACGAGTCAGTATTGTCAGGCATCTATACATCTATGATTGTGAATCTGTCCAGCATATCTGGAGACGATCGTTTTCAGAATTACACCAGAGCATTGATAATGTTCCAGGAAGCAACTACAGATAACCTTGATAATGTATGGGCTTCAGGTGAAAGTACTACTGATCTAAACAACCAGTCCTGGACTGCAGGAGATCCATGGATTTCTGCGATGTACTATCATATATATAACATCATTTCGCTTTCAAATGAATTCATTCGCAATGCGTCAAATGACAAGATTGCAGGATTCTCTGATGCAGACCAGAAACAGATTGTAGGATGGAGAAATGAGGCACGTTGTCTTAGAGCACTGGCATATTACCATGCAATGGACTTCTTCCCAGCGGTACCTTTCGTTGACGAAAGTGATCCCGTGGGTTCGTATATCCCAGAGACTTATACACGTGAACAACTCTTCAATTACCTTGAGACTGAACTCAAAGATCTCGCACAGGACGGCACACTTCCGTCATCAGCATATGGACATGTTACCAAGGGTACAGCCTTGACAATTCTTGCAAAGATGTATCTCAATGCTGAGGTCTATACTGGTAAGGAGTATTATACTGAATGTGTTTCTGCTTGTAAAGATGTTATCGCATGTGGATACAGCCTTGAGGATTCATATGCTAATCTTTTCAATGCGGACAATCACAAGCGTACAAATGAGATAATCTTTGCTCTTGCATGTAATGCGACTAACACTGTTGCCTGGGGTGCAGGAACATATATGGTCTGTGCTACAAGATTCGATTTTGATGCAGGCATGACAGAAGATTTCGGTGTAGCAACATATTGGAACTGTCTCAGAACCCGACCACAGCTTGTAGATAAATTTGAAGACGGGGACAGCAGAGGTCGTTTTGGAAGTTGCAACAGAGCAGCTTATACAGAAACCCCTGATGAGGGATGGTATAAGGTCGATGGAGACACTAAATATGTATATCAGGATCGTCCTAAAGAAATCATAGCACACGATGAAACAACTTCCGGATGGCTTATAAACAAATGGACCAATATAACAGATTCTGGCGAAACAGCTTCGGACACAAGAGTGAATGGCGCAGAGACAGATTTCCCTATGTTCAGATTGGCAGATGTTTATCTGATGCTTGCTGAGGCTGTCTTGAGAGGGGGCGAAGGTGCTACACGTGCTGATGCTTTGGGATATGTCAATCAAATCCGTCATCGCGCTTATGGAGACGACTCCGGAAATATCTCAGACGCAGACCTTACTCTTGACTTCATTCTTGACGAAAGAGCTAGAGAACTGTATACTGAAGCAACCAGACGTACTGACCTTATCCGATACAACCGCTATACATCAGGCTATACTTGGAACTGGAAGGGCGGTGTAAAAGATGGTAAAGACGTGGACAGCAAGTACGCGATCGTTCCTATCCCTGAGGCAGAGCTCTCTGCTAATCCTCAGCTTAAGGCAATCAACACTCAGTATGGATTCTAAACAGATATGATCATGAAACGAATATTATATTCAATCTTTACCTTGATGTTCCTTGCCACATCCTGTGACAAGGATGGAGAGATGCTGAAGGTGACTGAACCTGGTGCTCCCTCTGATTTCAGCGCCAGTCCAACAGAAGTCGTACTGACAAGCGATGGAACAGATGCTTTAGCTTTGTCTCTCGTTTGGACAGCTGGTGCAGTCCCAGAAGTCAGCGATCCTAGTGTCGCACTTCCTGACAACCTTACAGAAGAAAGCATCCAATTCTCGGCAACAGAAGACTTTGCTTCTTATTCTGAGACTTTTCTTGAAAAGGGTCAGACATCCCTTCAGTTCACAGGTGGTGAACTCAGTAAACTGCTGATGAAGTTTGGAATGACAGAGGTTCAGCAGTATAATCTGTATGCACGCCTTGCTGTAAAAATGGGTTCAACATATACCTATAGTACAGCTTTGGTCATAAAGGTCACTCCTTATGCAGTTGAAACCGGCTGGATGCAGATTGTTGACAAGAATGACGCAACCTCTGTACTTGCAACGCTCCGTTGTAAGGATGCGACTCCTGCATTATATGAAGGATTTGCAGTTACTCCTTGGGGATGGTATAACTGTTTCTTTGTTGCGGCGGATGGAACAGTATGGGGATGTAATAATGACTGGACTGCATTCTCTCTTGTCGGAAACTCTGCTAATAACTGCTGGTTTGCAGAACCATCCGGATGTCAGTATGTCTATGCAGACACTGCGAATGAACTGTGGTGGCATGTGGATGCTCCGTCTGTGAACTTGTCTATTGATGGCGTAGAGACTGTGCTTAAATACTCAAAATCAGCTGGTGGATATAGTGGAACTATCACCACCGCATCAGACAACACAAAGATTACTGTGACCGGTGCTGGAGCACGATTTGATATTACCACCGGAACAGATGCAGGTATCACCGGCATATCTTATCCATTCTGCCTTATCCCTGTAGGTACTGACTCATTTGAGTTTGTAAATGCGGAAACAGCGTCAGAAGGATTCAATATCGCTAAGGCAGGAACATATACTATCACCTTCAATGTGTCGGATTACAAGTGGACTGCTACAGAAGGTGCTGCAGAACAGCCAGTTGTCACCTATCCGGAGAATGTCTCAATGTACTATTACGTAAAGGAGGGTTCGGATATGCTTTCTCTCGCTTGCCAGATGTCTGAGACCGCTGATGAGGGAATCTTTGAAGGATTCATATATACTGATCCTGACTGGGGTGCAAATTATAGCAACTATAGATTCCATGCTGATGACAAGGTATATAGCAGCAATAACGACGGCCAGTATGCACTTGGAGAAGGCGGTTGGAACTGCTGGAGCTCTAATACAGGTATGAATTACATTGTAGCGGACTTCACGACGATGACGTGGTCTGAGACAAAGGTCACACAGGTGGCAGTTGCTGGTGACTTCAATAGCTGGAGCCTTGAAACCGACCTATTTACCTTCAATATGGAGACCGGTAAATGGGAAGTAGAATGTAATATTTCTAATGTCGAATATGGAATCCAGTTTGTCCTTGGAGATGAATCCAATACGTGGAGATGGATATATAAGGATAGTGAAGGAGATGGAATATTGAGTTTGCAGGGCGATAATTATATACCACAAACAGGAAAGTACAAGATTGTTCTTGATCTTTCAAACTTCACAGCACCAACATATACAATGACACCTATAGAGTAATCTATGATGAGAATACTTAAAAGTTTTATAAGTATGGGAGTTGGCATTGCGGCAATAATCATTGCCGCATGCTGCTCTTGCTCAGAGCCTTCTCTTCCTCATACTCCTGCATCTGCTCCAGAACAAGTAATCGTTGATCGGACCGTTTTCGCCAAAGGAGCGGATATCAGTTGGGTTACTGAAATGGAAAGCAAGGGAATGAAGTTCTATAATTCCAAAGGTGAAGAGAGGGAATGTACAGCTTTGATGAAAGAAATCGGAATGAATTCCATCAGACTTCGCGTATGGGTGAACCCTGAGGATGGTTGGAATTCTGCAACTGACGTTCTGGTCAAGGCGATACGTGCACAAAAACTTGGTATGCGTATAATGATTGATTTTCATTATAGTGATACTTGGGCAGATCCCGGCAATCAGACACCTCCCGCTGCATGGGCGGAGTATGACATAGATGGCCTTGTAAAAGCAGTCTATGACCATACATCTGAAGTGCTGTCTCTCCTTAAGAAATATGGTGTAGAGGTCGAATGGGTGCAGGTCGGAAATGAAACCCGCACAGGAATGATGTGGCCTCTTGGAAGCTATAAGGAAAATGGCGGTAAAAATTACACGGCTCTGACCAATTCCGGGTATGATGCAGTAAAGGCGGTATATCCTGATGCAAAGGTTATAGTACACCTCGATGGAGGACACGACAATAGTCTATATACACGCATCTTCTCTGTTCTTAAAGCAAACGGAGGCAAATATGATATGATCGGAATGTCTCTGTATCCTTGCTGGTGGAATGACGAGCTAGGAGGTTTCGGTACTGATTGGAAACCGAATACGGATGCTTGTATTGCAAACATTCAGAAGGTCTATAATACTTATGGCAAGGAAGTGATGATCTGCGAGACCGGTATGCCAGTAAGCAATCCAGAAGTAGCAAAGGAGATGCTGGCATACCTTCTTGAAAAAGCTAGCGCCCTTGACTGTTGCAAAGGAGTATTTTATTGGGAGCCCCAAGCGCCTGATGGATACAATGACGGATATGGACTTGGTGCATTCAAGGATGGGAAACCGACTATAGCCCTTGATCCGTTTAAAGAATAATTATGAAGAGGATATATATCATTATCATGGTATTCTGTCTTGCGCTTACTGCTGTTGGACAGAATGTCCGTACTGAAACCCTGCTCAAGGAATGGGAGTTCAAGAAAGGTCACGACATCAATGCTGTTGAAGGATGGGAAAAGGTGTCCATTCCTCACGATTGGGCTATATATGGTCCATTCGATCGATCTAATGACCTCCAGACTGTTGCAGTGGTTCAGAATAGGGAGGAAATCGCTTCTGTCAAGACGGGACGTACCGGAGGACTGCCTTATATCGGTAAGGGAGCCTATCGCCGCACGCTTGAGATCCGTGCTGACTGTCTTGATGGCAGGAAGCATATCCTGTTCTTTGACGGAGCTATGAGCGAGGCTCAGGTCTTTGTTAACGGAAAGAAGGTCTGCTTCTGGCCATACGGATATAACTCATTCTGGTGCGAAGTCACCGCTGAACTTCACGAAGGCGAAAATGAACTGGCTGTGCTTTTGGAGAACAGACCGCAGTCGTCACGTTGGTATCCAGGTGCCGGACTATATCGAAAAGTGAGATACATTACTTTGCCAGAGGTCTGCATTCCGGTGTGGGGCACATATGTAACGACACCGTATGTGTGTGAGGAGTATGCGAATGTTCGCATATGTACAAAGGTTGAAGGTCTCGGCAGGGAAGATGCTGTTACACTCAGTACTCGCATAATCGATGCAAAGGGCAATGTTGTCGCAGAGCGGACAGACACGAGGAAAGTCCTTGATGGAGAAGTAGAGCAGAATATTGTCGTGAATTCTCCCGAATTATGGTCTCCTGAAAATCCGAATCTGTATTTCGCTGAAACCGAAGTCTATACTGGAGGTAAAGTCTATACTGATTGGAGTGCTGATCATTATAAAGATTACAAGACAATACGCGAGGATGGTAACACCCTTGTGGACAAGGTGACCACAAGGTTCGGTATCAGAACTATCGAGATACGTCCAGACAAGGGTTTCTTCCTTAATGGCGAATTGAGAAAGTTCAGAGGAGTCTGCCTTCATCACGACCTTGGCCCTCTTGGGGCAACTGTGAACAAGTCAGCAATCCGTCGCCAGCTCACAATCCTGAAAGATATGGGATGTGATGCGATCCGCACGTCTCATAATATGCCGGCAGAAGAACTCATAGAGCTTTGTGATGAGTTGGGTTTCATGGTTATGGCCGAGAATTTTGATGAATGGGATATCGCCAAGTGCAACAATGGATATCACCGTTGGTTCAATGTGGACAGCGGAGACGGAAGAATATGGGCAGAAAGGGATATGATCAATATGATTCATCATTTCCGTAACAATCCTTCGATTGTGATGTGGAGCATCGGTAACGAAGTGCCTTCGCAGCATAGTCAGGAAGGAATAAAAGTGGCTGCATGGCTTCAGAATCTATATCATACGGAAGATCCGACAAGACCAGTTACTTGCGGAATGGATCAGTTCGACTCTGTTGTTGGAAACGGATTTGCTGCACAACTTGATGTTGTTGGATTCAACTATAAGGTAAACAGATATGAGCAGGCTTTCAATGTGCTTCCTCAAAGAATAATTCTTGGTAGTGAGACCGCCTCAACTGTAAGTTCACGCGGTGTGTACCATTTCCCTGTTATGGTCGGTCCGGATCAGCTTAAGGATGATCACCAGTGTACTTCATATGATACCGGTCATTGTGACTGGTCGAATATTCCGGATGAAGATTTTGCTGCTGATGAAGATTATCCGTGGTGCATAGGACAGTTCGTGTGGACGGGATTTGACTATCTTGGAGAGCCGTCACCATACGATACCGATGCATGGCCAAATCATTCTTCTGTATTTGGAATTGTAGATCTTGCATATATCCCTAAGGACAGGTTCTATCTTTATAGGAGCCAGTGGAATGAGAATGATCAGACTCTTCATGTGCTGCCTCACTGGGATTGGAAAGGACGTGAGGGAGAAATTACACCTGTCTTTGTATATACATCATACCCTTCTGCTGAGCTCTTTGTGAATGGCGTTTCGCAGGGAGTCCGCACCTTTGCCAAGACTGATGGCAGCACCCCTTGTCTTGGTGAAAAGACGATGAGTCGCTTCCGCCTTATGTGGAATGATGTTGTCTATCAGCCTGGAGAGCTGCGTGTTGTTGCTTACAATGCTGATGGAAAGGTTGCTGCAGAAAAGATGGTTCGTACTGCCGGAAAGGCTGCTGCGGTGAAGCTTACTCCTGACAGGACCATTATTGATGCGAATGGTGAGGATCTCTGCTTCATAAATGTAAGTCTCGTTGACAAGGACGGCAATCCTGTTCCAACTGACAATAGACTCGTCAAGGTGAAAGTTTCGGGTGCGGGTTCGTTCAAGGCTATTGCAAACGGAGACCCTACCTGTCTTGAGTCTTTCCATCAGCCACAGATGCATTTATTCAGCGGTCAGTTGACTGTGATTGTTCAAAGTGGAACCGAGGATGGAATAATTGACATAGAGGTCAGCGGACAAGGAGTGAAGAAATCATCTATTCAACTAAAGGTAAAATAATCCAAGTTCTACATATGAAAATGAAAACAAGAATCGCTGAAAAATTCCAGACCCTTTTCCAGACAGAGGGTGAA
>CAZYCJ010000051.1:0-14213 GCA_964645495.1 uncultured Muribaculaceae bacterium | reverse complement strand
TTATAATTATTATAAATTAACTGATGGGCGGAGTTCACAAAATATGCCATAGTCTCCAGAGGATGAAGATACTCTTTATTTGAGTGAAGAAGATACTCTGGCTCAGCTGTCTGACTTCTTCGGAATTGACTTCAAGGATATGGCTGAAGCAATGATTCTGGTTGAAGAGAACAACGACAAGGATGACGGCCGTGTGTGGGTCAACAAGTACGAGCTTGTAGATTAACTCACAGAAATGACACTGTAAACTGGATCAGTGAGTATGTAAAGTAAAACAGTTGAATCGAAGGATGAGTGTAAACGAGTTCAGAGATACTGTAAACAAGATCAGTTAAACAACCTCTAAAGTGTCAACCTATTCTAGGGAAGGTCACCATATCTGTTATACTTTCAATTCTTCGGGTGCAAATATATACAAATTTCTTTAATCTGTAGGGAATTCCGGACTTGAACCGGAAACCGTAAGCGTATAAGACTTCCGCACTAACCATTGCGCCAATTCCCTATGTGAGCCCGGAGCAGGATTCGAACCTGCGGGTATCGGTTTTGCAGACCGACGTGTTAGCCACTTCACCATCCGGGCCTATGGCGGAAACGGAAAGATTCGAACTTTCGACTCTCGAAAGGGGAGTGCCTCCTTAGCAGGGAGGTGGTTTAAGCCGCTCACCCACGCTTCCATTAATCGGGGTGATGAACGGGCTTCGAACCCGTGACCTCCGGATCCACAATCCGGCGTTCTGACCATCTGAACTATCATCACCATGTAGTGGAGTCTCGTGGAATCGAACCACGTTCTCAGGATTTTCAGTCCTGCGCATACACCTGGTCTGCCAAAACTCCGTTTTGTATTCCTGTGAGGACTCGAACCTCAATTCCAGGATTCGTAGGCTAGTGTCCTATCCGTTGGACGACAGGAACGTTTCTCATTTGACAGTGCAAAGGTATCGCGAGAAGATTTAAGGAAGAAATCTCTGCAAGACTTGCAAAAATCCGTATATTTGGAGTATGAAGATAGAAGAAGCAATAGTCTATTGTCTCGCAACCTCAAACAGAGGAATGCGTAGCGAGCAGATAGCTGACATGATAAATCGTCAGCGTCTTCATCTGCGTAAGGATGGACTGCCTGTAAGTGCGAAGCAGGTATTCTACGTTGTCACAAAGCATGGCAGCGTTCCTCGCGCCGTGCAGGGAATCACAGTCGGCCACGAGATGGTCGGTATCGTAGAGCAGATTGGCTCTGAGGTGAAGAGCGTATCGATTGGAGACAGGGTGACCGTGAATGTAGAGACCTTCTGCGGGGAGTGCTTCTTCTGCAAGAATGGCTATGTAAACAACTGCACGGATCCAAACGGTGGATGGGCTCTCGGCTGCCGTATAGATGGCGGTCAGGCAGAATATGTCCGTGTGCCATATGCAGATCAGGGACTCAACCGGATCCCTGACAGTGTGTCTGACAAGCAGGCTCTCTTTGTGGGTGATGTGCTTGCAACCGGATTCTGGGCCGCGAGGATATCGGAGATCAAGGAGGACGATACGGTCCTTATCATCGGTGCGGGTCCGACTGGACTATGTACTCTACAGTGCGTAATGCTCAAGAATCCTAAGAAGATAATCGTCTGTGAGGCTTCATCGGTACGTAGAGCCTTTGTACGGCAACATTACCCGTCTGTGCTGGTCGTGACTCCTGGGGACTGTCTTACTATCGCACCGAGTCTCGAAAGGGGAGGAACGGATGTTGTGATTGAGTGCGCTGGAGAGGAGGAAACATTTGAGATGGCATGGAGAGCGTCAAGACCTAATGGAATCGTTACGGTTGTTGCCCTCTATGACAGGCCGCAGGTTCTCCCGCTTCCGGATATGTATGGCAAGAACCTTACTTTCAAGACGGGTGGAGTAGATGGATGTGACTGCGCAGAGATCCTCTCGCTTATTGAAGAAGGAAAGATCGACACAACTCCACTCATCACTCACAGCTTCCCTCTCTCACGTATAGAGGATGGATACACGGTCTTTGAGAATAAGGAAGACGGAGTCATTAAGGTAGCAATTGATAACAGATATTAGGATATGAAAAGCTTTGGACCAAAACCGTGGGTACTTCCGCAGCCTGTGCTGATTATCGGCACATATAATGAAGATGGCACTCCTAACGCGATGAACGCCGCATGGGGCGGACAGTGGGATGCGAAGGAGATTATGATATCTATGGGCTCGCATGCAACTACTGTGAATCTCGCGCGATGTGCAGATCTCACGGTTGCCTTTGCCACAAAGGAGACCTTGGTGGCTTCCGACTTTGTCGGTATGGTCAGTGCCAAGAATGACCCTCGGAAGATGCAGAAGACCGGATGGACTTCAGTAAGGGCTGAGAATGTTAATGCTCCTGTCTTCACGGATTTCCCGATGACACTGGAATGCCGCATCATCCGCAAGATTGATGAGACTCCGGAAGGTTATAACCTTGTAGCGGAGATCGTCAATATCCTCGTAGATGAGAAGTATATAGGGGAAGACGGCAAGCCGAAGGTGGAGAGCATGAATCTCATTACCTATGAACCTGTTCATCACGGATATCTTGTCCTTGGAGAACGTGTCGGCGATGCCTTCTCCGACGGAAATAAATTGAAGTAATTACCGGATGGTAACGGTGGTGACCGCCGGGGCACCTACTGAATAGCTGCATCTGAGAGCAAGGACTTCGTCCAGTTCCTTTCGGATTGCAGCTTTTAATATGCCGTCACCGATGCCGTGGATGAAGGTGATCTTCATCCCCCTGTGAGAAAGATTCTCGCGGATTACTCTTCTGAAGATATCCATCTGAAACTGCAACTGCTGGCCTTTAGGGATATTTCGGCCTCCGGGTATGGCTTCGATGTGCAGATCAATGGTAAGAGAACCATCCGGATTTGTCTGAGTAGACCGTTTTGATGCCGTGCCGGTTTTCTTTGCCTTGACCTTCGTTTCCTTGAGGCTTGCAATCTCTGTCTTATCTGTGACTGCAAACTCTCCGTAGGCGGCTTCAATGACAAGACCATCTTCAAGCTCGATTCGTACAGTCTTTCCGAGCCCGACAATCCTGCCTCTCAGGTTGGAATCCATCAAGACAACACTCTGACCCACCTTGAGACCCGCATCGGAGGTCTTGGACTTTTGTGCTGCCGGAGGTGTAACCTTGGGTAACATCTTGGTGTCGGGTGTCTTCTCCGAAAAGACTACCTTCCCTTTAAGAGCACCGAAGTCTGATATGATGTTCTTCTTTGCCACTATGCGTTATCGATTATAGCCAATGCTTCTGTCTTAGATATCGGTTCAAAGCGTCTGATGGACTTGCCATCCCTCTCGATCACCTCTTCAAACATGGCCATTGGCCTTACCCATACGCCACGTTCACCGTACATCGCCTGATATACGACCATCTCTTCAAGGGTCTCCGAGTGCTTTGCTATATGAAGGACACGATAGACGTTGCCCTTGAAATGTCTGTAGTATTCTCCTGTCATGACTATGCGATTATGAACATCTGCAGTACCTTCCATGTCGCAATCATATGACAGATGTCTCCGAGGATTACGAATACATGGAAGACTGAATGGATATACGCTATCTTCTTAAAGCTGTATAGTACCGCTCCGGTTATGTATGCGATTCCTTCACCGACTATCCACAGAACAACAGACAGTCCGCAAGTCTCGTAGAATGGTTTGAAGGCAATCAGGATGGTCAGTCCCATCAGTACGTAGCATGTGGTCTCCAGATAACTCTGTGCCTTCATCTTACGGAAACTCAATCCGGTTCCGACCAATGCACACAACCATACGAATCCGAATATCACCCAAGCCCATACTGGCTCACCTCCGGTACGCATCGCTATGAGTGTAAGAGGGGAGTAACTGCCGGCAATATGCCAGTAGATCGCTGCGTGGTCGAACTTGCGTGCTGTTTTCTTTGCCAGTTCCCTTGATGCCGGTATAGAGTGATAGATGGCTGATGCTGCATAGGAACTACATGCGCCGATAAGGTATAGCACAAGACTGAATGGAGCGATCCAAGAATCTGATGCGGATCCTTTTACCAGGAAGAGTATGCATACGGCAAGTCCCATGACTAGGCCCAGGCCGTGAGTGATGCTGTTAAGGATTTCCTCAGGGAGGGAATATGTGTTCTGTTTCTTCATTGACTAGTACCTGTTCTTTGAGAAAAGTCCTCGCCTGATGCATTTCCCAAGGGATGTGACAGCACTTTCGTATGTCCTTCCAGACAGGATTAGTTGCTCTACTTTTATCTCCTTCAAGTTTTCAGAAGCCACTTCGTATGGATTGTCTGAAAGGATTACCATATCAGCAACCTTGCCTGCTTCA
The DNA here is from genome assembly GCA_964645495.1 of uncultured Muribaculaceae bacterium. Lineage (GTDB taxonomy): Bacteria > Bacteroidota > Bacteroidia > Bacteroidales > UBA932 > Cryptobacteroides. The sequence continues at coordinate 9,855 of CAZYCJ010000051.1, read as the reverse complement.
AGACTACCTCTTTCCTTTTCATCGAAGGTTGCGTATGCTCCATTATAGGTTGCCATCCTGAGGGCCTGCTGTACAGATATCCTCTCTGACGGATTGCTGTGATTGACCGCCCTGTGAATCCACTGGATAGGGTCCGGGTCAGTGCAAGGGGCATCTGATCCCAATGAAACGACGATGCTGTTGTCAGCGAATGTCTTAATAGGATTGAGCCTTGATGTCCTCTCCGTTCCGAGAATATCTTCGAGATATGAGTCCGGCTCCTGCCTCCATCCGATGAATGCGCTCTGGACAGGCATCTGTATGCCGTATTGCTTACATATGGCGATACCTTTTTCCGTAGGCAGACAATCGTGTATGATGCCATGTCTGTGATCTTTACGTGGATAGTCGTCAAGCGCGGCCTTGAGTGCTCTGGTGGCCTGGTCGAATGCCTTGTCACCAATGGCGTGTAGCTCGATCTGAAGACCGAGTCTGTTGGCTTTCTTGCAGAAGTCAATGACTCTCCCATCAGAGTAATATAGAATGCCGTCTCCACCTTCCGCATCGGTATAAGGCTCTTTCAATGCAGCATCATGAGAGCCGAAACATCCGTCAAGGGCACACTCGAAGCATCCGCCGATACGAGGAATCCTACGTGATGTGGCGACTTTTGTGTTAAGCGCTTGCGGGAATACCCTTATCTGGAAGCCGTTACGAAGAGACTTTGCAAACAGCTTCTCTATGGTGATGTCGAGATTGGCGATGAAGCCGACTCCGCTGACTGTATGGATGCTTCCGATTCCCTTGGAAGCAAGATAGTCGGTGCAGTTCTGCATATTGCGAAACAGATCCGGGATGGAGAGCGAGCCTGTTATGTAGTCTGAGCATGCGAAGAAGGCCTCCTGGTTCATTTCTCCGGTGTCAGGATGGTAACCACGAAGCTTGCTGAGCTTCTTTTCCAGCTTTTTCAGAAGGGGAGTGCTGATGATGCATGCGTGGCCGTCGTACTTAACAACCATCACATCTTTGCCCAGACATACCGCATCTATCTCTTCGCGGTTGATAAGGCGGCCTTCTTTCACAGAATGCGGTGAGGCACCGAATGCTATTATGGTCTTCGCCTTCGTCCTTGCGGCAAAATCACCGATCATTCCGGCGATTTCTTCATTAGATCCGGCCTCCATTACGTTAAGACCGGCATTGAAGGTGGACAGTGAAGCAAAATGCTGATGGGTGTCTACAAATGCAGGTATCAGAACTTTTCCGCCAAGATCAATGACTTCCGTACCCTGATATTCAGAGGGCAGGTCATTGCCTATGTAAAGGATGATTCCTTTATCTTCAACTATATATCTGTACACTCCGTTATTTGAATCGACAGAGAGGATTATTCCTTTGTAACATTTCATCGGTTCGGGTTTTTAGCAAGGCAAATATAAACAAAAAAGTCCGGCTATTGATTCACATCGAAGCTGGACCACTACACAAAAACTAACGGTATAGGACTCCAAATTGCGCTAACACGCAACACGAAGTCCTATACCGTTATCGGAAGCTCTCCTTCTTTCCAATCACGCATATGAATTTTCAATAAGGGCAGATCTGACAAGAACTCGTTGTTGTCACTCATCGTCATATCAAAGTTGCGTCCAGCAATGACTCTATCTTCGCCATTTCGTTTTGTGATGCGATATAGAGAGAGGAATACTTGAAAAAAGTGCACCACGTCACTTTCGAGGTGGCGGCCAAACCAGGCGTTGCAACTGTCGCATTCATCTGCACAGAAGAACTTTGTATTACCCAATGATACGGATATAGCATGAGCTTCTTTTGTGTAATGAGATGAGTCTAGGATCTTGCCACAAAATCTGCATCTTTTTGTTGCATTTCGATTCCCATTGAAGATTTTTTCTGTGAATTTCGAATGATCAAAGCACAGATATTTATAGATGACCATTTTCTCTTCTGTAGATCCCATTATATTGACTTTAATTCTCTAATACTCGCTATTCTGTCTTAAGATATTCATGAAGGAATAGAGGAAATGCAGAAAGGATAGAGATTGACTCGGAAGGCGTGATATATTTCTCTAATTCAGCGGCGAAGATTCTTTCTTGGGATATCTTCGATTTGTCGACAGGGATGTTGTTCTCGCCGTTGCAGATATAATTGGCCTTGGATACATTCTGCTCCTTCAAGTAGATCCAATTCTGCTTACGTTTGTTGATTTCGCTTTCTGTGGGCTCTCTGTGAGTCGGAAGAACGATGTAGTCTAGATTGCCATAGCAGGAGAACTCTGCAGCAATTTCTTTGAAGTCTTTTTCTTGACACTCAGATAGTGTGATGGTGTAGTTGATGAAGTCTAGGTCAGGTAATGCTTTTGTATAGCGGATAGACTCTATCATCGGGTAGTTGATGTAGAGCTTACCGTTATCTGTCTCATCGTTGAATAATTCAAGAAGTTCTTTCAGCTGGGCATTCATCTCACCTAGAGTTAGGTTCTTATTCTGAAAGTCATAGTCAAAGAAGAGATAAATCTCCGAAAAATCTGATGTGCGTGTATCTTCATTAAAGGGGGAATCTTCTTTGTCTTTGTTCTTCTCTCTCAACACAGACACTATATCAGCACCCTCATCCATTTCTTGAAGGTCCTGATATAGTTGATATATGTTGTTGTTGAAGGAGCAAGTTATGGACTGTCCCTCACGAAAGAAAAGACGTTTCATTGTATCAAACAACATCGGTTCTCTTTTCTTTCCTTCGAAGATGAACAGTATCATATCTGGAATGCGTTGCCTCTAAAGAGTTTCTCAATGTTATGACCAAAGCGAAGTTCCTTTTCAGTGCAGTCGCATAATGGCTTGATCTTGTTGTTGTTGACAATGAAGTTGCAGTCCGGGCGGAGAAGATCATTGGTCATGAGGTATGTGTTGTGTGATGACATAAATACCTGGCAACCAAGGTTAAACAGTCTTTTGCATACTTCAAATGACAGTCTGAAATGGTAGAATGCATCAAATTCGTCTATGAATACGAATGTGGCACTTCCCAGTTTCTTCATCCAGAAGTATAGGAGTTTAAGAGACTGTGTTCCAGTAGAAATCAAAAGATCAAATGGAACCTTCTTCTTGTCAATATAGCAATATAGGTTTTTCTCTCCAGGATTTGGGGTCGCAAAGTTGAAATCTTGATCGCTCACATCGAACAAGAATTGTTTGAAATCAGCGACAAGATTGTTCTTTATGATGAACTCGTCTAGAATATATATGTTTGATTCCAGACCGATGAATTCACGGACATCAAGGTTTCTGAACCAGAGCATACCATTCACGAACTTCTGAAGTCTGAGCAGGTAGTGGTCAGCAGCTAGGGGATATGAGGTCAGGAGGAAATTGACGATAGAGACATTATTCGCATTGTTGGCAAGGTTCCTTTGGATTGTCTTATCCATAGGAAATGACTTGTCATCAAGTTCGAGGTGTCCCTTCTCTCTCTTAAAGACTAGTTTTCCGTTGACAGTGACCTGTTCACTGCGGAGGATTCCGTGATAATCCTTGCTATATTTGTATTCTACCGGAATGCCATCGAAAATGAAGGTGTATTCAAATTCGACATTCTTTGTCTGACTTCCAGCATAAGTATAGTTTGCATAGTAATCCGGTTTCTTCCATTTCTGTGTTAGGTGGTAAACTATGTCAAAGATAGCAAGTCCAAAATTTGTTTTGCCGGATCCATTAGGACCGTAGATAATGCCGTTTTTAATGATATTATCCTTGATTGCATAGGTGCTGAAATTATAGTTGCTGTGTTTTGTAAGATCCAGTTCTATTCTTTCGGCAAAACCTCGGAAATTTTTTACGGCGAATTTTGCTAACATGGCTGTTGTAATATTTGTATGTGCAAAGATATATACAAAATTTTATTTATCCGTAATTTTTTTACGGAATGTTAAGAGTTAAGCAAAGAATAGGCCATTGAGAACTATGGAATGCCTACGTATTCTACAATCCCTTCCATATGAGTGTCCACCGTGGCTTGTTTTCCTGCTCTGCTTTGCAGGTACTCCAGGTCGGAATGATTGTCCATGAAGAAGTTTTCTGTGAGGACGGCGGGGCAGAGGGTTTTGCGGAGGATGTAGAAGTTTTCTTCACAGTCGGGGTCGTTGTCGGAATAGTCTGTTCTGATGCGCTTGCCTGGGAAGTTTTTTATTGCAGCTTCGTAGAGACATTCGGCAAGTTTGTCGGATGAGGTTTGACCTTTGGATGTGTAGCAGCTCCAGCCGGTGGCGTTCATCCATTTTGAGCCGTTTCCGGCTGCGTTGACATGGATACTGACAAGAATTACATTGGATTTGCCGTGGACGATGCAGGCGGTGTTTACGCGTCTTACGCGTTCTGATAGGGGAATGTCGTCTTCTTCTGGGACGAGGAGTTCTGCTTTGTAGCCGCGATCTATGAGGTCTGTTACGACTCTTCTGGCGATTTCACGGGTGTAGGCTGCTTCGAGGAATTTGCCGTCGAGGGAGCGTTTGCCGGGAGTGTCAAGGCCGTGGCCGTTGTCGATGAGGATGAGCATAAAAAAAAGGGAATTGGTGGTTAGCCGATTCCCTATGCGAATATACGAATTATATTCTGATTAACTTTTGATTTCTTTATAAGCAGCGAGGCCCTTGACCGTAAGGAGGTATTTCTGACGAGGGTGGCGAGGGGAGTCGGGGTAGAGCATTCTGACGTATCCTTCGGACATGGCGGGGGAGAGGGAGTACTCTATGAAATTAGGCCTATTTTTAAGACCTACTGCCTCGAGCATCTCCTTGACTGATAATTGTTTTTCTCCGATTGCTTCTACAAGGCGTTTGATGTTATCATTATCCGGGATGAAACTTATATGCGTGCTTATATGCGTGCTTATATGCGTGCTTGTATGGGTGCTTGTATGCGTGCTTGTATGGGTGCTTGTATGGGTACTTGTATGGGTACTTGTATGGGTACTTGTATGGGTGTCCCCCTCAAGTAACTCGCTCGCCCTTACATGAAGATATCTGCTTCTTAATTCGTTGTTTGAATGATGACCGCCTCTTTGAGGAGCATCCGCAGGCATGGCAGTACGGGCCGGTCTTCCCGAGAGTATATTCGAAGATGAAGAAGGGTGCGACAGATACGCAGGAGCAGTACCTGAAGCTGAAGAATGATTCGCCTGCGAGATTTGCCTTCCTGGAACGATGCTTCAGGAGGTATGCCTGGACTCGTGCGTCCGATCTCTCAGCTCCGCATGTGTCAGGTGGAACCCCTTGGAGCCACACACGAGCAAGTAATCCTGAAAGTCCGACAGCCCGTATCGAGGATGAATTTATCAGAGAGTGGTTCCTGCCGAGGGTATCGGCTCCGGAAGATGACTAACCAGCCATGGAGATGCAGATCTATGTCCTGTGGCTGTCTTTTCCATGTGAAATGCATGCCTTGCCTTTTGGAGTCATTTCGCCAGTCCGCCTTACGCTGAGTTCCCTTTCTTCAGGCTTGAAACAGGGTGGCTACCTTATTTCCGGACGCAAAGGTACTTTCCTTCCGACTTCTGGTTAAAGGACTCTCCGCTATCTGCGATAGCTCCGATCCGGTGGTACCTCGTGAAAATCTCCACTGCCTTCGGGTAGTATTTTCCCGGCGGTATCCTTGAGCCCTTGTCCTCAGGTACTATTGCGGCATCCGTAAAATAAGTTTAACCAACCTTAAATCAAGCTATCATGAATACAGGTAACTACATCCAGCTTTCAGGCAGACTTACAGCCGACGTGACACCCAACGAAGGAAAGACATTCGCACGCTTCACTCTCGCGAAGAACTTCACCAAGGACGGCAAGTCCTCTCGCTTCTTCCGATGCGTCATCTTCAAGAAGGAGTTTGACGACAACCAGCAGGTCATCCCTTGGGATCTCCTTAAGAAAGGACAGGAAGTCCTCCTTACAGGAAAGCTTACTCCGAACACATGGACCGACAAGATCGGTAACGAGCATCAGGATATCGAGATTGTCGTGAACAAGATACGCGACCTGGCTGAAGAATAGCCGGGTCGCTATTCCCTCCGGCGGATCTGCCGGAACCTTGCAGCCGATCGGCACTGAGGAGCGTCGTGATGACGTGAACCTCTATCTCCCAAGGCAGCCCGGAAGATTTCCGAGCTGCCTTTCGTGATGTTTTTTACAAATATTAATAACTATTTTTAATTTACATTTGCTGTTAATTTGAAAAGTATTAACTTTGCATAAAATTTGATTGGTACTAGCTGTAAATTAAATGGAAGTTAGCTACAAGAACAAACATCTCCAGAAATGTGCGGAGAACAAGAAATATAGTGTAAAAAACTTAGGTGCAATTCGTTCAAAGAAATATCTTCAGCGAGTTGCGGATCTCTGCGATGCTGAAACCTTAGAAGATGTTAGATATTTACCTGGAAACTATCATGAATTGACGGGGGATAGAAAAGGACAATGGGCTGTATCTCTTGATGGTCCGTACAGGCTGATATTTACTCCGCATGAGTCTCCGATACCTACAGACAAAGATGGTAAATATGTTTGGATTGAGATTAAAGGTGTGGAAATTGAAGATATTGATAATTATCACGGAAAATAACAATTTATATAATTAAAATTTATTGAACTTTCGAGTATTGGCAACACTCGAATAATTATTACAACCATGGGTATTAAAGCAAACATCTCCAAGCTTGCAGTTGTCTTCCATCCAGGCGTTACGCTCGAAGAGAAATTGTTAGAGATGGGTATGAGTATTAAGGAGTTTGCCATCAGAACCTCTAAACCGGAGAAGACAATTATTGCTGTAATCAGAGGCAGAAGCTCGATTACTACAGAAATGGCAGTCTCATTTGAGAATGTCACAATGATTCCTGCATCATTCTGGTTGCGTAAGCAACTTTCGTATGATGAATATGTAGTACGTAAGAATAGGGAGGCTGCAGCTGCAGCCTCCGCTGAATGGATGAAGAAGTTTCCTATTGCAGAGATGGTAAAGAGAGGATGGCTGAATGCTGCAAGTAGTATTGAAGAAAAGGTTCAGTCGTTGTTTTCTTTTTTCGCTATCAGTACTGAAAAGGCATGGAATGACTATTATATAAATCAGGAATTGAAGGTGGCTTTTCGTATATCTCTAGTGCACGCAAAAGATCCTCATGCTATGTCTGCATGGTTAAGAAGAGGGGAGATCCAAGCTTCCAATATTAGTTTGAATAAATCGTTTGACGAAAAGTTGCTAAGGACTACGTTACCACGAATGAAGCAGCTTATGGTGGATGATGTAGAGGGATTCTTCCCGCGACTTCAGGAGCTCTGTGCAGAATGTGGCGTAAAGTTGGTATCTACACAGTGCTTGCCTAAGGCTCCGATTAGTGGTGCTACAAGGTGGATCAATGATACTCCTATAATTCAATTATCGAATAGGTACAAGAGGTATGATATCTTTTGGTTTAATTTATTTCATGAAATAGGACACATACTCTTGCATGGAAAGAAAGATATTTTTCTTGAGCAAGCCGGTTGCATGAAAAATGATTCTGTCAAGGAGGAGGAGGCTGATAGATTTGCATCAAATATTTTATTGGCTCCAAATGAGGAAAAAGAGATTCTGAACTCTCGCAATTACACTATTGAAGGTATTAAAATGGCTGCAAGCAAATATGGAACACATCCTTCAGTCATAGTTGGAAGGCTTCAGCATTGTAATGCAATCGATTATTGGCAGGATCAGTCTCTGCTAAAATCGATATACCTTGATTGAGTATATTAAGTTCTCCTCAATTTATATGTACATGCCTTTATTTTCCCTGGCAACATACGATTAGATAGCTAGGGAAAAATAAAGTCATGTATTTAGCTTTTCAACTGCTTTAAACGATCTTCTGGAGCAAAGTCTTCAGCGATGCCGCTCTCAAGTCCTTCGGCGATAGCCTTCTTAAGTTCTGCCGTTGCTATATCTTCATCATCAGGCAGTTCAAGTACCCAGTTCTCCACCGTGTCCCCGCAGGTCTCGCAAGGTTCCTCGTCATAATCGTAGTCGCCATAAGTCTCCAGCACGAATTGCAGAAGCTGATTCAGACCGTTGTCCTGCTTCTTCAGGAATTCTATGATTTTATCATAGACTTTGGCTCTAGTCTCTTCGTCCATCTCTCTTTCCAGTATTCCGTCAGCTCCCAGCCAATCGGCTATACATCCTCTCGTCATTTCCAGTTTCATATTCTCTTTCTTTAAGCGTTTGTGATATTATTAGCGGCAATGATTCTATACAGACCATCATTGCCTCTTCTGATGATATACTGCTCTGCCGTTCTCTTTCCTAGTCTGTCTGAGATCTTCCTTTTGATTCTGGAGACGTTGGTATACCATGTGACCTTTTCCTCATCGCAGATGCCTTCGACGGCGTCCTTGACAAGGTCGATATCATCGTATACTGTCTGTGATCCGTAGATATCGCATAGCTCGTCCCAGTATCTCCACAGTTCATCTGCATTGATACCAGCTGGGTATCTCAAGAGAAGGATGTACAGAGTTCTCTCCATAGGGGTGAGCTTAATCTTCACATTGCCGGCATCTGGCAGTACAAGCATTCCTTTTCTGTCAATATAAGCCCTTCCTGGCTTATCTTCTTCGCTCAGCAGGGAATCGATCTCCTTGTCGGTCGCTCCTTTGACCTTAAGCTGTCTGAGTAGTGACTTGATCTGTGCGACAATCGATGCCGCATCTTCGTCCATCATGAGGGCGCCTCCAAGGGGAAGCGCCATTTCAATTCTTTCCATCGTTGTTTTGGATGCGGAAACTTCTCCGCGTGTAATTGATGTTTGGGATTTTGCCTTGAGACCTGCAAGGCTACAGAGAAATCCCGCTTGGGGACATTATTTGCCGCAACTAAATCGATGGAATCGGCATACAGATCCAGATACGGCAAGTGCAGCAAAGCGTCGGTGACTGCTATGCTGACAACTACATATGTGTATGTTATTGGCCATATCTGTTATACTTTCAGTTTCCGGGTGCAAATATATGCAAAATTCTTTAATCTGTAGGGAATTCAGGACTCGAACCTGAAACCGTAAGTATATAAGACTTCCGCGCTAACCATTGCGCCAATTCCCTATGGGAGCCTGGAGCAGGATTCGAACCTGCGAATATCGGTTTTGCAGACCGACGTGTTAGCCACTTCACCATCCGGGCATAATGCGGAAACGGAAAGATTAGAACTTTCGAGCCCCGGAGGACTGCCTCCTTAGCAGGGAGGTGGTTTAAGCCGCTCACCCACGCTTCCATTTGTCTTTGTGTGATGAAAGGGATTCGAACCCATGCCCTCCGGAGCCACATTCCAGCGCTCTAGCCAGCTGAGCTATCACCACCATGTCGTGGAGTCTCGTGGAGTCGAACCACGTTCTCAGGATTTTCAGTCCTGCGCATACACCAAGTCTGCTAAAACTCCGTTCAGTATCCTGTGAGGACTCGAACCTCAATCTCAGGCTTCGTAGGCTAGTGTCCTATCCTTTGGACGAAAGGAACGTTTTTTATTTGCCTTTGCAAAGGTATGATGAGGCATTCATTTGCCGAAATCTCTGCAAGTCTTGCAAAAATCCGTATCTTTGGAGCATGAAGATAGAAGAAGCAATAGTGTATTGCCTAGCTACCTCTAATAGAGGGATGCGTAGCGAGCAGATTGCTGACATGATAAACCGTCAGCGTCTTCACCTGCGTAAGGATGGGCAGCCGGTGACTTCTAGGCAGGTGTATGCTGTGATATGCCGTTTCCCTGATGTGTTCGTCAAGGCAGAAGGCAGGATAATGTTGCTCATTTGACATAATGAATTATACAATATGGAAGCACC
>CAZYCJ010000050.1:2981-14320 GCA_964645495.1 uncultured Muribaculaceae bacterium | reverse complement strand
CGAAATACTCGATGTCTTTCTTGAAAACTCTAAGGTTCATGGTCAATACGTATTAAGTGATAATTTGTTATAACGGCGACAAAGATAGTAAAATTTTTCTTTACCACAGAAAATAAGCAGGACTATGAATAGTCTGTGTCATTCCGGGGCCCTGCCAGTTTATGTATCTGCGGGCCTTCAGGAGACGGTGTGAATTCTCATAATAGTCTGTCTGTCCGGGAATCAGGGAGTTTATGCGGACCTTGTGTGACGCGTGGATGATTTTTCCACCTCCGATGTAGATGCCGACATGGGTGATCTTTTCCTTGGCCCAGAAAGTTTCCGGTGAGCCGAAGAAGACGAGGTCTCCGGGCTGAAGGTTACGGATGCGTTTCTGCATTTCCTGATATAGTGCATCAGAGTCCGGAGCGACGGAGTGGTCGCATTCCATGATGATTTCCCTTCCGTTGAGGACCTGCTGGGATGCGTTGCGCGGGAGAAGGTGGCCGTTCATGAAGAAGGTGAGTCTGACGAGTCCGCTGCAGTCAAGACCTTTGCTTGAGGCTCCTCCCCAGAGGTATGGCGTACCTTCGAACTGAAGAGCCGTATTGACGATGTTGTCTGCCGTAAGTTTCTGTTTTCCAGCCCAGTCGGCGAAAATCGCGAGATCGGACGACTGAGTCCATCCTTTCCTTCCGTCAGGGAGCATGACCTCGACGAATTTGCCTTTCTTTGAGATCTTTGCCTTGTCGGTGTGTACCACTCTGATCAGATCTCCCATCGACAGGTCGGAGAGTCTTCTGCCTGTGTGAGCCGGTGTTGCATAGACGCCGCTGTGCATTGCGGTGCATATATATTTGGGAGCCGCCTTGTATTCGTTTATCTGCTCCGGGGTCATCTCTACAAGGCCGAGATTGGTACACCATGCTGTGTATGGTTCCGGTGTATTCACCTGCCTCCAATAGCCTTCTTCTGCAACGATTTCCACAATAGTTCCCATGAGCGATTGTGTCTCAAGTGCTGACTCATAATCAGGCATCGCCCGCATCATGTTCTCTGAGAGCGCTGTCACCGCCATTCTTTTTGTCTTGATCGGTTGTCCTGCCTGATCTCCCTGCTTGGTCTGTGCTGTCGCTGTCGTGATTGCAGCCAAAAGTGTGATGAGGGTAATTGCAATGCTTGTCTGTCGTCTCATGGTATTACCTATTTGATTGGTTGTTAATACGTTGCTGTTTTTGCCTGCTGCCATTGGAAGCGGGGCGAGATGTTATGTCGTTGATTTATAGGCGCTTAAGTGCGGATGGTTTTCCAGTTTGCGTCCCTGCCAGGTGTCGCGTTCTTCGAGGCGTAGGTCGAGAAGGCGGAGAAGTTCCACATTGCGGATCAGGCCCCATGGAGTTTCGTTCACGAAGCGGGGCGGCACTTCGCCTGCAAAACGCTCTATGCACAGATCGGGGCGAAGACGCTCCAGCATATCCGCGAAAAAGTCGAGATACTCATCCAGACCGAAACGCACGAAATCCTGAGGTGCATCCGCGTACTCCTGCTCCATCCTCGTGCCTTTGACAAACTGTAACTGATGGAACTTGACGGACCTGAGAGGAAGGGCGTTGATCATTGCGCATGAATCCAGCATCATCTGACGGGTCTCGCCGGGGAGACCGAGAATGAAATGGGCGCCTACATCGAGCCCTCTTTCAGCCGTCATCTGCACTGCTCTGCGCGCTGTCTCGAAATCGTGACCACGGTTGATGCGCTCCAGCGTGCGGTCATAGCATGATTCGATTCCATACTCGACGATGACTATCGGCGCCGTACGCTCCTGACCGTCCGCAAGACTGCGCCGCCAATCCCTCAAAATTCTGCCTCCCGCGAGATCGGCGAGGTAATCCAGTTTCTGCGAATCTACGCAGTCCGGCCGCGTGCCGATCACGATGCCGACGACCTGCGGATGGCTCAAAGCCTCCTCATGCAGTGTCCTGAGGTGATCCAGAGGGGCATAGGTATTCGAATATGACTGAAAATATGCAAGATAATGCTCGGTCGTGCGATAGCGCACCTTATGGAACCCGATGCCTTCGTCCAGCTGCAGGATCAGGCTCTTTCCGGAGGTGCTGTAAGAAGGGTGGAAGGCGGCGTTGTCACAATAGGTACATCCTCCCCGCCCCACCGTGCCGTCCCTGTTCGGGCAGGTGAACCCCGCATCCAGAACGATCTTCTGGAGGCGTTCGCCATACTTCCGCTTGAAATAACCCACGAAAGAATTGTACCTCTTCCACTCAGGGAAGCCATATTGATGGAAATCCTGTGACATACGCTGCAAAATTACTCAAATTTTCCTACATCAGTATATCTTGAGTGTATGTCTGTGTCTAAGATGTTGTATATCAGTGCTTTTGCGGGTTATGCCTGCTGCCATCTGCAGCAGGCATGCATACCTAAGTCGGTGATATATAAAATAATAGGTGGTGACGTAAAATGAATAAAAAAAAGAAAAAATATATTTTTTCTTTTTTTAGTGTCGATTTTTCTTTTTTTTATTCAGAGGTTTCTCATGCATGCATAGATTTGTCGAAAAAACAGGAATGCATTGATGTGTAACGATTAAAAGATTATGAGATGCAAAAGAGAAATCGGAAGAGGCGTTTTATACCTTGTGAATGCAACCATATATATCAGAGAACGGTAGATGGGAAGGTCATTTTCTATGATCGCGAGGATTTTCTGGTCTGTTATACGATAATATCTGTGATGTCGAGGAGGTGTTTTGTCAGAATTTTGGAGTTGTGTTTCATGGTGGACCACATCCACATGCTGATTGAAGCAGATAGCAGGGAACGGATGGCGGAATTTATGCGGAATTATTCGTCAGTTTTCATCCATGAATATAATACTTCAATTGGTCGTCATGGACAAATGTTTCATAAAAGTTATGGAAATGCACCTAAAAAAGGTGATAAGAAAATGCGGGCGGTAATAGTATATATCGGCAATAATCCTGTAGAGAAAAAATTATCCAGGTGTGCTGAGGAGTATAGGTGGAACTTCCTTAGATATATGGTGGACAAGAATCCATTTTCTTTAAAGGTACCGGTAAAAAAGTACAGCAATGCATTGACTAGAAATATTAAGTTGGTAGATAGAATGTCAAAGTCTGATTTATATTTGAATTATCAGATCCTTCGTCGAATCTTTTCTCAGGTTTCTGGTAATGAAACTGAACTGCTGACGGATCATGTCGTCATGTCGTATTATCCTTTTGATAATGATGGTATTATCGGTTATTATAATGATTGGAAACAGATGCTCGATGCGATGCATTCGACCTCAGGAAGTGAATATGACATAATCGAAAAGATGTATCCTGGATCCGATCAGATATACCGTGATATGGTAAAGTATGTGAAACAGGAACTGAAAATCAGTCCGGTTCGGAAAGTGACTGTCATGTCGGATGAAGAAAAACTTGAGATTGCAGTTTTGTTAAGGATGCATACCGGTGCATCCAAATATGAGATAGGTAAGTTTTTGCATCTGAAAGGCGGTGGCGTTTAGTTGTTTGATATACAGGTGTTTAGCATGTGTTGCCTGCTGCCATTAGCAGCAGGCAGCACATGCTAAGTCAATGATAAACAAGATGATGGCTGCGGATTGATTTTTATGAAATCACAGAACTTTCGAAAGTTAACCGACGAGGAGGCGTAGTATATCAGAAAAAATGATTACATTTGCCAAATTTTAGACTTAAGATGCAGACATTTACTAACTCTCCGATTATTGAAGGCCTGACCTTCGACGACGTTTTGCTGATTCCTGCACATTCAGAGGTACTTCCGAGAAGTGTGGATGTTTCTACCAGGTTCACGAGAGAAATCACTCTCCAGACTCCTATCGTTTCCGCTGCCATGGACACAGTTACAGAGGCTGAACTCGCTATCGCGATGGCTCGTGCCGGTGGTATCGGTGTTATCCACAAGAACATGACCATCGAGGAGCAGATGAATCAGGTGCGTCGTGTGAAGAGGGCGGAGAACGGAATGATCTATGATCCTGTGACCATCCACCCTGATGCCACAGTAGGCAAGGTTCTCGGAATGATGGCACAGCATCATATCGGCGGTATTCCGGTAGTGGATGATAACGGCTTCCTTGTCGGTATCGTCACAAACCGTGATCTCCGTTTCCAGAGGGACTCCAAGATGCCTGTATCTGAAATCATGACAAAGGAGAATCTTGTGACCGCTCAGAAGGGTATCAGCCTTCCTGCCGCAACAGACATCCTTCGTCAGCACAAGATCGAGAAGCTTCCTGTAGTTGACGCTGACGGCAAACTCGTCGGTCTGATCACCTACAAGGACCTCATGAAGATCAAGGACAATCCTATCGCATCTAAGGACAGCAAGGGCCGCCTTCTCGTGGCTGCTGCTGTGGGCGTGAAGTCTGACACTATCGAGCGCATCGAGATGCTCGTGAGTGCTGGTGCTGATGCAGTCGTTGTCGATACTGCTCACGGCCATTCACAGGGCGTGCTTGAGGTGATCAAGAGAGCATGTGATGCTCTTCCTGATGTGCAGATCGTGGCAGGAAATGTCGCTACCGCTGAAGGTGCAAAGGCTCTCGCAGATGCAGGCGTAAGCGCGGTGAAGGTAGGAATCGGACCTGGTTCGATCTGTACTACCCGTGTCATCGCAGGTGTCGGCATGCCGCAACTTTCTGCAGTGATGATGGCATCAGAGGCTCTCAAGGGTACTGGTGTTCCTGTGATCGCTGACGGTGGTATCCGTTACTCGGGAGACGTGGTGAAGGCTCTTGCAGCAGGTGCAAGCACCATCATGGCAGGATCGCTCTTTGCAGGAGTGGAGGAGTCACCGGGAGAGACCATCATCCTTAACGGACGTAAGTACAAGTCATATCGAGGAATGGGCTCGCTCGAGGCTATGCAGCAGGGCTCGAAGGACCGTTACTTCCAGGATATGGAAGAGGATATCAAGAAACTCGTTCCTGAGGGAATCGTGGCTCAGGTGCCTTACAAGGGTACTCTCAACGAGGTCGTTTACCAGCTCGTGGGTGGTCTCCGTGCAGGTATGGGCTATGTAGGTGCCGCGAACATAGAGAAACTTCGTGATGCGAAGTTCGTACGTATCACCAATGCGGGATACCTTGAGGGTCATCCACATGATGTGACCATCACCCGTGAGGCTCCGAACTATTCAAGATAATCCCCTGATGAGGAGGATTGTAAATATCATAGCAATCTTTGGGATCGTCCTGCCGTCACTTTCGTCGTGCAGGGCGATTTCAAACTTTCTGCGCAGCGAGGAGGTGGTGGCCGAAGTGGGCCTCGCACGGCTCTACAGAAGTGATCTTGATGCCGTCGTTCCCAAGGGGGTGTCGGCAGAAGACAGTACCCGTCTCGCACGGCAGTATATAAACGCGTGGGCGTCTGACCTTGTATACCTCACCATGGCCGAAGAACAACTCTCCAAGGCGGAGAAGGATGTGACCAAGGAACTCGAAGAATACCGCAAGTCCCTTCTCAAGTATCGCTACGAACAGCTATATGTCAATGAGAGACTTGATACGGCTGTGTCTGAGGACAAGGTGGCGGAGTATTATAATGCCCATCAGGACAAGTTCATACTTGGCCGTCCTCTCGTGAAGGCCCGTTATCTGTGTATTCATACGGATTCTCCGAGCCTGGACAAGATCCGCAGGAAGATGGGGTCGTCGAAGGTGGAAGATGTCGTGGAGGCGGACAGTCTGGCTTTCTCGTCTGCGATGGAGTTCTCGACATGGAATGATGAATGGATTGATGTGACCGTACTTGCTGGAAAATTCGACATGTCGTATGATGCCCTGATGGCATCGGTGCGTGACCGCTGGGTGAGACAGGACGACACCTTGGGCGTTACAGATCTCGCCTATGTGTCGGATGTCATGCGTGCGGGAGACCTTGCTCCTGTCGATTATGTGGCTCAGCAGATAAAGGATATCATTATAAGTTCGCGAAAGCAGGCTCTGATCTCGACTTTGGAACAGGATTTGCTCAATGACGCGCGCGAAAATGGAAAATTTGTAATTTATTAAATATGAGGCATATCTTAAAATGTGCAGCCGTGCTGCTTTTTACCGTTCTGGCGGTGAATGCGTCGGCACAGAAATATCAGGGTGGTGTCGTTGACAAGACCATTGCTGTTGTCGGTAATGAGGTCATAATGATCTCTGATATCGAGGATGAGATGAAGATGATGCAGTCCTATTACGGAATGCTGTCGGACAGGAAGGCTAGGTGTGAACTTCTTGAGAACATGCTGTCTTCAAAACTGTTCCTCATGCAGGCCCGCGTGGATTCCATCGTTGTCAATAACGAAATGGTGGAGAGCGAACTGTCGAACCGTATCGACATGATGAAATCGAGTCTTGGCGGCGAGGAAGGCGTAGAGAAGGAGTTCGGCAAGCCTGTCTACAAACTTCGCCAGGAGTGGAGAGCGGCTATCGAGGATCAGACACTGACCCAGCAGATGCAGCAGCAGATTGCATCGAAGATTCCTGAACTCACCCCATACGATGTGCAGAAATTTGTTGATGAGTCTGATCCTGAGGATCTTCCGATGGTACCTGTCAAGTATCAGCTGAGTCAGATATGTATATATCCTGACCGTGAAGCAGCTAATCTTGCAGTGAAGGAACGTCTGCTTGCCATTCGTGAGCGTATCATCAACGGTGAGAAGTTTTCAACCCTTGCACGTATCTATTCTCAGGATCCCGGAAGTGCGAGAAAAGGTGGAGAACTCGGCATGGCTTCGAAGTCGATATTCTGGCCTGTGTTCTCTGATGCCGCAATGGCTCTCAAGCCTGGCATCGTGTCGCAGATCGTTGAGACTCCTGACGGATTCCATATCATCGAGGTTCTGGAAAAGAAAGGAGACATGTTCAATGCGCGACATATCCTTCTCAAGCCGGAGTATACGTCTGAAGACAGGACCAAGGCTTTCAAGACTCTTGACAGCCTCAGGACGGAACTTGCAAATGAGGCTGTGACCTTCGAACTTGCGGCGCGCTTCTATTCTGAAGATCCTGCGACCAGGACTAACGGAGGGCAGATGGCCGATCCTCAGACAGGTTCGTCGTATTTTGAGATCGACCAACTTAAGCCTCAGGACTATAACGCCATCAAGGACCTGCAGGAAGGTGATATTTCTGAACCTGTGGAATCTCTTGACAATGAGGGACGTAGCGGAAATACGGTATATAAGATTATAAAAGTGGACAAGATTCTCCCTGCCCATCCGGCATCGTTCAGCAACGACTATACCTTGCTTCTGAATCAGGCAAGGCAGAAACTTCAGCAGGAAGCGATCGACAACTTTGTAGATTCAAAGATCAAGACCACATATATTGTGCTGGATCCTATGTTCGAGGACTGCGTGTTCGAGCGTGAGGGCTGGTATGAGAAATTCCGCAAGGCGGAGTAATCTTTTCTGACCATCTATGAAGAGACTGACCTATATGTTGCTTGCTCTTCTGGCAACTCTGCCGCTGTCTGCGCAGCAGCAGGAGCCGGAGGATAGTCTCGTGTGGCTCATGAGTGCGAAATCTGCCAAGATGGTGGATGTCGAAGGGGCAAGTTTCAGGAAGGTAGTCGGCCCTGCGCGCTTCCTTCACAACGGTACTTATCTTTTGTGTGATACCGCACTGTGGAATGTGGAGACGAAGATAATCGACGCCTGGGGAAACGTCAGCATCATACAGGAGGAGACTGTACTTACCAGCGACAAACTCACATATCTGGTCGAGCAGGACTTGGCACAGTTCAGGGGCTCTATGGTCCAACTCACTGACAAAGATCATAATACGCTCAGGACACGCCATCTCGATTACAATACGAAGGACTCGGTCGCTGTCTTCATGAACGGTGGTGCCATGCGTGACAAGGACGGCCAGATCATTGAAAGCCGCAACGGTACATATGACTCCAAGATGAAGAGGTTTACATTTGACAATGATGTCAATATGTTCACTGACTCGATTTTTGTGAAGACAATGAATCTTGTGTACGAGTCCGATTTCAATCTGGCGACATTCGGTGCGGGTACCAATGCATGGCAGGATGACAATATGCTTTCATCTGAGGCAGGATGGTATGATCGCGGACGCGAACTCTTCCTTTTCAGAGACAGAGTGCATGTGATGACTCCCGATCAGGAAGGGTGGTGCGACAGTCTTTATTTCCATAGGAATACCTCCGATGTGGAGATGCTCGGGCGCGCTCAGATCACCGATACCACCAGAAATGTATTTGCCCTTGCAGGAAAGATCGTATATCAGGACTCGTTGGCGAAGGTGACCCTTACACGGGATCCTGCCATGATATCTCAGACGGAGGAGGAGGACGGTGCGGTGGATACGGTCTATCTTGGAGCAGACAGGCTGGTGTATTTTACTCAGAGGATGTGTGATATCGATTCTGCGTTTGTCGTGGATGCAAAGGGGCGCTTGACTGCTCTGGAGACCGACCCTGTCGGGGCATTCAGGAAGAAGGCTGCCGAAGAGGCTGCAAAGGCTGCAGAGGCGGCGGCTCAGAACGATCCGAACTATAGGGCAAAGCAGGAAGCGACTAAGAAAAAAGGTGCTGCAAAGCAGTCATCTGCGCTGGCCCCAAAGGCATCTGCCGCACCTCTGTATCATGACAGTACCTCTGTACCACTGTCTCCTGTCCTGGCAGATACTTCGGCACTTGCCGGATTACCGTCGCTGGCAGATTCATTGGCTGTTTCCGACAGTCTGTCCATTCCGGATTCCCTTGTTGTTACAGATTCTCTTGCCATGGTGGATACTGTAGCTGTAGTCCCTCCTGATACCACCAGAATCGGTTTTCTGGAGGCATTGAAAAATGTAAGGATATATAAGAAGGATATGCAGGTGGTGTGTGATTCTCTGATATATTCGGATCTTGACTCTCTTGCACGTTTGTTCAAGGAGCCTCTGATCTGGCAGGAGACTACGCGTCAGTATTCAGCGGACAGTATTTCTGTGGTCATCAGCAACGGTGCCATGGAAAAGGCCAGTCTTATGTCTGATGCATTCATCACCATTCAGGAGGATTCACTTCATTTCGACCAGATCAAGGCGACGGAGATGCTGGCATTCTTCGACGGCAAGGGCGGACTCAGGCGTTTTGATGCTCTTGGTGGGGCCTCAGCGCTTTTCTATATAGAGGAGAACGAGGTTCTTGCCACTGTCAACAAGACGGACTCGAAGATGTTGTCTGCTACCTTCAAGGACGGTGAACTCGAGCGTATATATTATTTCGAAGCTCCTAAGAACGATGGCTATCCTGTGGTACAGTTGCCTCCAGAGGAGCAGCGTCTGAAAGGCTTCAACTGGCAGCCGGAGAAGCGCCCTGCAAGCCGATATGCCGTAACTCCATTGTCGCTTCGCCCGAGTCAGAGGAATTCTTATTCAGCGCGTCCGAAGGCTACTTTCAGACAGACTGAGATTTATTTCCCTGGCTATATGAACGATATCTACAGGCAGATAGAGGTCCGCGATTCCCTTCGTGCCGTGCGCGAACGTGACAGAAAGATTGCGGAGGCACAGGCTGCGGAGAAGGCGCACCTCGACAGTCTCGCATTGTCTGACAGTCTGGCATTGGTGGATTCGTTGACTGGTGTTGACAGTCTGGCAGTGTCAGATTCGCTTGGCAGGGATAAAGTTGATTCTCTTGCGGTTTCAGATACTTTGGCTGCCACCGATCGTCTGGCCGCAGCGGATTCTGTTGCAGTTCCTAAGGCCCTTACACCGAAGGAGATCAAGGCGGCGGAGAAGGCGGAGAGGGCTGCTGCCAAAGAAGCTGCCCGAAAGAAGAAGCAGGAGGAGCGTGAAGCCCGGTGGGCTGAACTGGACAAGCGCGATGCGGATAAGGCTGCTGCCAAGGAGGCAAAGCGCCTGGAAAAGGAACGTGCCCGCAAGCGTAAAATCCTGGATGATGCTGCCAGGCAGGCGGAAAAAGACGCCAAGGCTCTGGAGAAATACCGTCTTAAATACGAAAAGAAAAAGGCTCGTGAAGATGCCGGAACTGCACGTAAGGCTGCGAGAAAGAATAAATAGAACAAGCGCTCCATCGGAGCGCTTGTCTGTTATTCAGCGTAGAGACTGATGATGTTCAGGATGACCTCGCTGGCCTTTTCCATGCTTTCCAGAGGAATGTATTCCATCTTTCCGTGGAAATTGTGGCCGCCAGCAAAGATGTTCGGACATGGCAGGCCCATGAATGAGAGGTTCGCACCGTCCGTGCCTCCTCTGATAGGCTGTACCTTAGGAGTTAAGCCCGCCATTTCGATGGCTTTCATGGCCTTTTCGACTATGTGGTAGTGTGGTTCGACCATCTTGCGCATGTTGTAATACTGGTGCTTCATGTCAAGGATTGCTGTGCCTTCTCCGTACTTCTCGTTGATGAAGTCCACGCATTTCTGCATGTATGCCTTCTTCTTCTCATAAAGATCCATGTCGTGGTCGCGGATGATGTACGAGAATGTCGCGGTCTCGACCTCTCCCTTGAAACTTATGAGGTGATAGAATCCCTCGTATCCTTCGGTGTGCTCAGGACGCTGGTCGACCGGCAGGAGGCTGTTGAGTTCCATTCCGATGAGGATGGCGTTCTTCATCTTTCCCTTTGCGGTGCCAGGGTGTACGTTGCATCCCTGGATGCGGATGGTGGCTCCTGCGGCGTTGAAATTCTCATATTCGAGTTCTCCTATCTGGCCTCCGTCCATTGTGTAGGCGTATTTCGCACCGAATTTCTGTACGTCGAACTTCACGACTCCGCGTCCGATCTCTTCGTCAGGAGTGAATCCGATCTTGATCTCGCCGTGCTTGAATTCAGGATGCTCCACGATGTATTGGACCGCATTCATGATCTCGGCAATGCCCGCCTTGTCGTCTGCGCCCAGAAGGGTGGTGCCGTCAGTGGTGATGAGGGTCTGGCCCTTGTAATTGAGGAGTTCGGGGAATTCAGACGGTTTGAGGCTGAGGCCCGGAACGCCTTTGAGAGGGATTTCTCCTCCGTCGTAGTTCTCGATGACCTGTGGCTTCACATTATCTCCCGGTGCGTCAGGAGCGGTATCAGCGTGGGCGATGAAGCCGACTGCAGGGATGTCTTTGTCGCAGTTTGACGGGATTGTCGCCATTATATATCCCCATTCGTCCATGCTTGCTTCAACTCCCATGTCCTTGAGTTCGTCCATGAGCATCTTGAGGAGGTTGAGTTCCTTGGCGGCGCTTGGCTGCGAGTCTGATTCAGGATCGGCCTGTGTGTCCACTGCCACATATCTCAAAAATCTGTCTAAAATCTTTTCCAT
>CAZYCJ010000050.1:0-2881 GCA_964645495.1 uncultured Muribaculaceae bacterium | reverse complement strand
ATCATATTAGTAATAAACTTATACCCATGATGGCCATGCCGCCGACGACGCCGGCGATGGCGATATGGTGCTTGCCGTATTTTTCCGCGGTAGGGAGGAGTTCGTCAAGTGAGATGTAGATCATGATGCCGGCCACTGCTGCGAGGATGAGCGGAAATGCTGCGCTTTCTCCTGTCAGTTCTATGCCGAAGACGGCTGTCACTGCAAGGCAGATTAGCGCTCCGATCACTTCGCTGAATCCTGACAGGGTGGCGTACAGGAGGGCCTTCCCCTTGCTCTTTGTCGCATAATATATAGGTATGGCCACCGCTATACCTTCAGGAATGTTGTGAATGGCGATGGCGAAAGTGATGCCGGCTCCCATCTGCGGGTCGTTGAGGGCTCCGATGAAGGTAGCTATGCCTTCCGGAAAATTGTGGATGGCGATGGCCAGTGCCGACATGAGGCCGAGTCGTTTCAGTGCGGCCTCGCTTCCTGTGTGTTCGAGAACATTGACGGCGGCCGTCTTCGATCCGAGGGACAGTCCCGAGGCTTCATGCGGGTTCTCATATTCCGGTATCGCGAAGTCGATGAGCGTGATGATGCCCATTCCTATGAAGAATGCGGCCAGGACCCATGCCTCGCCATGGCGGAAAGTGCCCAGGGCGCTGATTTCGGCCTGGGCCTCCGGGAAGAGTTCGGCCAGCGAGATGAATATCATCACGCCGGCACTCAGCCCCAATGCCCCTGCAAGGAAGTTGCTGCTCAGTTTTTTCTTGAAGAGAACCAATGCTCCGCCTATGCCGGTCGCAGAACCGGCAATAAGAGTCAATAGAAGTGCGCTTAATATCCCGTTCATAATTAATGTCCCGTCATTCCCGGCTTGACCGGGAATCTCCTATTCCTCTTTCTTCGCCTTCAATGCTGCGTATATCATGTATATGATGATGGCGGTATAAGGGATGATGGCAACAGGCTCAGTCCATGGCGAAGGCTTCATGTACATGTCAACTTCGGCAAATCTGAGGATGGCGCTGACCACTCCCATGAGGGCTCCGCCGGCGATGAAGCCTGATGCAATGAGCGTGCCCTTCTCGGTGCGGGCCTCGTTGAGAGCCTTGTCCTTGCTGCGGCTTCCGACATACCATGACACCGCTCCACCGATGAGCATAGGCATGTTGAGGTCGAGTGGGATGAACATTCCGAGGGCGAACGGAAGTGCAGGAACTCCGAAGAATGTAAGTACGAGAGCGATGACCGCTCCTATTCCGTAGAGAAGCCATGGCGCGCTTCCGCCGTTCATCATAGGCTCGATCACGGCTGCCATTGCATTGGCCTGAGGGGCTACGAGGGCGCCCTCTCCGGTGAATCCGTATGTCTTGTTGAGCACGAGCATCACGCCTCCGACTGTGGCGGCAGCGACGAGGGTGCCGAGGAATTTCCAGGTCTCCTGTTTCTTAGGAGTCGAGCCGATCCAGTATCCGATCTTGAGGTCGGTGATGAATGCGCCTGCAACAGAAAGTGCCGTACAGACCACTCCTCCGATAATGAGGGCTGCTGTCATTCCTGCTGTGCCGTTAAGACCGACGGCAACCATGATGAGCGACGCAAGGATAAGGGTCATCAGGGTCATGCCGCTGACAGGGTTCGAGCCCACTATTGCGATGGCGTTTGCTGCAACCGTCGTGAAGAGGAAAGCGATGATACCGACGATAAGGAGGCCTACCACCGCATGCCAGATGTTGTCTACGACTCCAAAGGCGAAGAAAGCGAATACCGCCACCAGAGCGACTGCGATTCCGATGACGATGATCTTCATGGAAATGTCCTTCTGGGTTCTGATCACCTCTGCTTCAGCGTCAGATTTCTTTCTGCTGAATTCGTTTGCTGCAAGGCCTACGGCCGACTTGATCACGCCGAAGGACTTGCCGATGCCGACGATGCCTGCAGTCGCAATGCCTCCGATGCCGATGTGGCGGGCGTAGTCCTTGAATATCTGGTCAGGGGACATCTCTCCGATGGTCTGGGTGATGCCTGTGTTCATGAGGTCGATGACCTGGCCGCCCCAGATGAGGTTCATGAGAGGAATGATCACAAGCCATACGAGGAAACTGCCGCAGCAGATGATGAAGGCGTATTTAAGTCCGACGATGTAGCCGAGTCCGAGGACGGCGGCGCCGGTGTTGACCTTCAGGAGGACCTTCGCCTTGTCAGCGATCGCGGCTCCCCAAGGAAGAACCTTCGATGTAAGGGTCTCTCCCCAAAGTCCGAATGTGGATACGGTGAAGTCATAGAGGCCACCGATGAGACCGCTGACCAGAAGAGTCTTTGCTCCCTTTCCGCCGCCTTCTCCGCTGACGAGCACCTGCGTAGTGGCTGTGGCCTCAGGGAACGGATATTTTCCGTGCTGCTCCTTTACGAAATACTTTCTGAACGGAATCAGGAAAAGGATTCCGAGAATACCTCCGAGGAGGGATGAGAGGAAGACTTTTGTGAAGTTCACGGTGAGTTCAGGATATTTGTCCTGAAGGATGAAGAGGGCAGGAAGGGTGAAGATGGCACCTGCCACGATGGCTCCGGAGCATGATCCGATCGATTGGATCATTACATTTTCGCCCAATGCGTTCTTGCGTCCGAGGGCGCTTGAGAGTCCCACGGCTATGATGGCGATAGGGATGGCCGCCTCGAATACCTGGCCCACCTTCAGGCCCAGGTAGGCTGCGGCTGCTGAGAATATCACGGTCATGATGATTCCCAGAGTCACCGACCATGGGGTCACTTCCGGGTAGTTCTTCTGAGGGGACAGCAGCGGCTGATACTCCTCTCCCGGCTTCAACTCTCTGTGAGCGTTCTCCGGCAATTGTGTCTTTTTCTGTTCCATATATTATATAGTATTATCTTT
>CAZYCJ010000049.1:8052-14524 GCA_964645495.1 uncultured Muribaculaceae bacterium | reverse complement strand
TAGATTCTGCCATGCCTCCAGGGCTTTCTTTATGTTTAAATACTTCATAACGCATTCATTCTTTACAAACGCTACAAATATATTAAAAAGTTGCGAAAAAGGTTATATGTGTACAACCTTTTCTGTGTTTTTGTTTAAGATAGACATGTTTGTTGAATGGTAAGATGTGGAAATCTAGCCCTTTATGCTTTCAAAAAAAATATCTTCCGTGTTCACGGACCCCGAAATCGCATGAAAATGGAGGATCGTCAGTTGCACTATTACAGACGTGAAAATGTTCCGGGAACTTAAGGGGAACTTGGAGCAATGAATGCTGCAGATTTCTGACGAAAATGAAATTCATTTATAAAAACCCACTCAGAACGCTCTACACGCCACTTATGGAAATAATGAAAACTAAATGAAATAAAAAGATTTGGTGTTCACGCGGTGTTCACGGGCAAGAAAAAAGCACTCACGAAACTTTCGTAAGTGCTTGATTTTCAAGTAGCGGGACGCAGGATTGAACTGCGGACCTCATGATTATGAATCATGCGCTCTAACCAGCTGAGCTATCCCGCCATGATGTTTAAGAACTTTGTTGAGATAGAAGGACTCGAACCCTCACTGACAGAGCCAGAATCTGTAGTGCTACCATTACACCATATCTCAATTTGGCTTCCCTTTTTGAATTTGGGACTGCAAAAGTACAAATGTTTTGTTAAAATGCAAAACTTTTTTGCATAAATCGTTGCAATTTAGTGTCGGACGCACTCACAATGGTAGTTTTTCGTGCCCACCGTGAGCGCAAATGCCAGCCGGAAGTGGAAATCAGGAAATCACAGTCTGTCTATGTAAAGTACCCCGTCCAGATGGTCGATTTCGTGCTGGAAGATGACTGCGGTGAAGCCCTTGACCGTATCTCGTACCATCGTGATCCCTTCCTGCTCCTTTCCCGAACATATCGGATCTGCATACTCGATCACGATTTCCTGCGACCGGAGGACGTCCCCGTGCCTCCCGGGAACCGAAAGGCAGCCCTCAGGCCCATAGGCCAGCGAATCGGAAGCCCACACGATCCGCACATTCGGATACACCTCGAACGGTTCACCCTCTTTGTCAAACCTCTGCACGGCAACGACCCTGCGGTTGAGGCCGACCTGCGGACCGGCAATGCCGACACCGTCCTGGGACGGATGTGTCACAGTCTCAACCATCAGCGAGCATAGCCTGCGGTAATCTTCAGAAAGAAGGGAACGCGCTGACAGATCGGAAGAAGGGGAGCGCAGGACAAGAGATTCTTCAGGGTCATCGATTGTCAGCACGCGCATTGTCCCTGCAGGAACCGCCTCGTCTCTCTCGTGGGAAGTTGCCGCCTCCCGGATCATCGCAATTTCCCCGGCCGTAAAATCCCCGGGATCGCCTGCTCCGCTACGGCATCCTGTCACAGAGGCAGCCATGACCATTACAATCATGGCGACCCCGAAAAATAGCCCTGTTTTTCCGTTTTGCTTCATCTTTTTTTAAGAAAAGTGATGTTTTATGTCTCTGTCCCGGAAGAATCCTCTATATTTTCCGTTTCGCAGAGTCTTGACCAAGTCGCCAAGCCGCCAAAGCCTCATGCTGGCCAAATACTAGTCAAACGCTGAGTCTTGACGTCCAAGCAGCGCCACAGCATAGACCTCGCAGCCCTCGCTCCGGCCCACGAAACCGAGTTTCTCCGTAGTCGTCGCCTTGACCGAAACACGGGAAGGTGAAATCTCCATGATCTCCGCCAGGCACTTGCGCATCGGCACGATGTACGGCGCCAGTTTCGGCCTTTGCATCGCAATCGTTATGTCTACGTTGATCACATGCCAGCCTTCGCCCTCGATCAGTTCCATCACGCGGGCCAGAAGGATCTTGCTGTCGATTCCGGCAAACTCGTCCGATGTGTCAGGGAAATGCTTCCCGATGTCGCCGAGAGCCAACGCTCCAAGAAGAGCATCACATAATGCATGGATCGCCACATCCCCGTCAGAATGGGCCACACAGCCTATCGGGCTCTCTACCAGCACGCCTCCGAGCCACAGGGGAAGCCCCGGCGCCAGAGCATGCACGTCATATCCGTTTCCTATTCTTATATCCATAATGAAATAATTTCCACAAAAATAAATAAAAAACCTTAAATTTGCTTTTTAATAGGCAATGTGGAGATGTCTCGACTTCGCTCGACATGACAGCAGACTATGCTCGACATGACAGCAGACTTTGTCCGACATGACCGTTACAGCCCTATAGGAACGTGACAGCGGCCAGAGATGTCGAGCCAGAATATTGACAGAATATAAAACAATAACGATATGGGATTCAGTTTCAATTTCTTCGGAACACAGGAGGTCCGCAAGTTCAGTTACAGACCTCGTTTCTATGACCCGGAGGCAGAAGAGCGCCGAAAGAAATACGGCGACTTCACAAAGCCGAAGGAGAATGAAAAGTATGTTCCCGGACAGCATGTCAAGGGCAGCCTTCGTGACGGCAACTACTCGAGGACAGAAGACGTGAGCCGCAACCAGAAGGTCATCGGCATCATCACCATGATCCTTCTTTTTGCCATGGTCTACCTGATATACAAGTATTTCCCTATCCTTCTTGACTCGCTGAGCCAATAGGCCTCCCAGTGGTTCCCAACCCGATCACAATACGATGGATATAAGGATATTACCAAGCAATATAGCCAATATGATCGCTGCGGGAGAGGTCGTCCAGAGACCTGCATCCGTAGTGAAGGAACTCATGGAGAACGCCGTCGACGCAGGAGCCGACCAGATCACCGTGGTGATCCGGGACGCCGGAAGAACGCTCATCCAGGTCATCGACAACGGCTGCGGAATGTCACCGGATCAGGCCGTCCTGTGCTTCGAGCGCCATGCGACTTCGAAACTACAGTCCGCCGAGGACCTGCAGAACATCCTCACTTTCGGTTTCCGTGGTGAGGCGCTCGCGTCCATTGCGGCAGTGGCGGAGGTCACTCTCAAGACCCGCCGCGAAGAGGACGAAGTGGGCTGTCAGGTCGACTTCGCTGACTCGCAGCATCTCGCCACATCTGAGATCGCCGCCCCGCGCGGAGCCAACTTCTGCGTCCGCAATCTTTTCTACAATGTCCCTGCGCGCCGCAAGTTCCTCAAGTCCGACAATGTCGAATTCAAGCACATCGTCACGGAATTCATCCGCGTAGCCATGACCCGTCCGGAAATAGGCTTCACCCTCACCCACAACGGTAAGGATGTATATGTCCTCAGACCAGCCAAGTCGTTGAAATTCAGAGTTCAGGATCTGGTGGGGGCGAATGTGGTGAAGGAGGTCGTGGATATTCAGGCGGAGACATCAGTCGTGAGTCTGTACGGTTTTGTCGGCCGTCCGGAATCGGCCAGAAAGGGCCTCGGAAACCAGTATTTCTTCGTCAACGGCCGATACTTCCGCAGCCCGTATCTCCACAAGGCGGTCATGAAGGCATACGAGAATCTCATACCCGACGGCGTGACGCCGACATATTTCATATATCTGGACATCGATCCGCAGTCGGTGGACGTCAACATTCATCCGACTAAGACGGAAATCAAGTTCGAGGACGATAGTGTCGTGTTCCAGATAGTATATGCATGCATCAAGGAAACCTTGGGAAAGAACTCCTTGGTTGACAGTATCGACTTCGACCGTGAGGGGGCTCCGGATATACCGGCATTCAGCAGGAGCTTCGACGAATTCCATCAGTTCGATGAACCGAAACCTGGTGTGGATCCGACATATAATCCGTTCGACAATGACGGATTCCAGTCCGTGGATTCACCGTTCTCGAATACTTTTGTGCCGGGAGAGCCTGTCTCGGGTGCATCCCTGGGAATGGACTGGTCGGCTGCGGCTGACGGATTTGATGCACTGAAGCCTCAGGACGGAGGTCATGGTGGTTATGGAATGAATACAGGCCGTTTCGTCGAGCGTCGTGACGACTATGGAAAACTTTTCGAGGACAAGATCGCGCCGTCCCGTTCGGTGCTTACCGTCGACGGCAGATATATCATAACCTCAGCCCGCAGCGGCCTTATGATGGTGAATATTGGAAGGGCTATGGAGCGCATCCTTTATGAGCGTTTCCTTGAGGCTCTTTCCAGAAACGAGCATGTGACACAGACGGCTCTTTTCCCTGTGACAGTGCAGGTGGGTGTGGAAAACATGTGTCTGTTTGAGGAACACTCGCGGATGCTGGCGGGTCTTGGCTTTGACATCGCACCGTTCGGACATGACACGGTCGTAGTGAACGGAGTGCCTGAAGGCTACAGTGCAGAGGCTGGAAAAGTACAGGCGATGATCGGAGACCTCCTCCTCATCCTTGCTGACGACTATGGTGCCCTTGAAGAGATGATGACTGCCAATATGGCATCCCGTTTTGCCCGATTGGGAGCCCTGAGCGGTGATCCTGTCACAAATCCTGCGGAGGCACAGAGGTTGATTGACCGGTTGCTTGTCAGTACGAACCCTGAGTTCACCAGTACCGGCAAGAGGATCATGACGATAATGTCAATCGATGAAATTGAGAAGAGATTTTAAAAATGAGTTATTATTCTTATGACAACAGAGGAGGCGGAGGCTTCCTGAGCAGTATTCCTGCTGCGACAAAGAACATAATATTGATAAACATCTGTGTCTGGATCATGACGGCGCTGAACGAGAACTTCATGTATGAGAAGTTCGCGCTTTTCTATCCGACTTCGCCTTTCTTCCATTGGTGGCAGCCGGTGACGCACATGTTCATGCACGGAGGATTCTTTCATCTTTTCTTCAACATGTACACGCTCTACTTCTTCGGTCGTGTGCTTGAGGAAAGATGGGGGGCAAAGAAGTTCCTCGTGTTCTATTTCGTGACCGGTCTGGGGGCAGCTCTTGTCCATACAGGAGTCGAATGGCTTCAGATGAATTCATGGATGACCCAGGTGGCGGAAGGGTCCATGGCTGCCCAGGCCAGGATCCATGCCCTCAAGATGACTCCGACCGTGGGTGCTTCAGGTGCCATCTATGGCGTCCTGATGGGTTTTGCGATGCTTTATCCTGATGCTCTCATGTCATTGGTTTTCCCGCCTGTGACCATGAAGGCGAAATGGTTCGTGCTGATTTTTGCGGCAATCGAACTTCTGACCGGGATAACAGGAACCGGGGGCGGTATCGCTCATTTCGCCCACCTCGGAGGTCTGATTTTTGGCTTCGTCCTGATCTGGTATTGGAAAAAGAACCATAAACTGTACGGCAGGGATCTCTGATTGGAAGACTGATGGCAAAGAAGACAAGGCATACCGGCAAGGAAGCGAAACCGAAGAGACGCAACTGGTTCTTCGGACTGACATCGCGCGTGCTGATGCTGATTGTGGCCGGTCTGCTGATCCTGTCTTATGCCTCCATTGTGGTCAACCCTGCGAAAGTCTGGCTTATTTCGCTTGTCGGAATTTTCTTCGTTCCGCTTTCCATAGTCAATGTCCTGCTCCTTCTCTGGGCCATAAAGCGCAGATCGAAATCCTTCCTCATCCCGCTGCTGGCCCTCGTCCCGGCGTTATTCTTTGTCGGAAGGTATGCTCAGATCGACACGGAGGAAAAGCGGACGGAGCGTCTTTCTGATATTGGGGAGACCCTCAAGGTCATCTCTTACAATGTCGGACGATTTGCACTGGACGACAACGGCTTGGAATCGCGCTCGGAATGCGCCGACTCCATCTTCGCCTACATCGGCTCCCAGGATGCGGACATCATCTGCCTGCAGGAATTCCACACCGACAATGTCGCCAAGGTCAAGGCCTATCTTAAAAGCAAGATGCCCGGATATCGTTCCGAGTACTATCTTTTCCCTTCAGGCAAAGGTGCCTTCGGCAATGTCACTCTGAGCCGTCTTCCGGTCAAAGGGAAGGGCGTGCTCAAATTTGAGAACAGTGCCAACCTTGCGATATATACCGACTACTCCGCCCATGGCCGGGACTTCCGTGTATATAACTGCCATTTCGAGAGTTACAACATATCCATGTCCGGAATGGTCAGAGCGCTGACAAATAAGGACGGAGCGGTCTTCGCCGAGACGGGAAACAAGATGAAACGATCCATCACGCGTCGTCCGAAGCAGGTGGACAAAGTGTTTGATGACATAGAGAAGTGTCCGGTCGAGTCCTTTGTGTGCGGAGACTTCAACGACAATCCGATGTCATATACATATTACCGTATGACCAGAGGCAGAAAGGATTCCTTTGTTGAGGCCGGGCATGGCTTCGGGGCCACATACTCAGCCCTGTGGCCGATGTTGAGGATAGATTATGTGCTGTTCCCTGAAAGGTACAAGGCGGTTTCCAACACCATCCCGCGCATAGCCTTCTCGGACCACTATCCCGTCATCGCCTCGATCGGCCTCTAGTCCTCCCCGCCTCCTGAGGCTCCGCAGGAGCCGTGAGGATCTATAACAACAAAAAAGAACCATTAT
>CAZYCJ010000049.1:4466-7952 GCA_964645495.1 uncultured Muribaculaceae bacterium | reverse complement strand
TCCTGAGGCTCCGCAGGAGCCGTGAGGATCTATAACAACAAAAAAGAACCATTATGGAAGAAATAAAGAAAGCACTCGAAGTATTACGCAAAGGTGGCATCATCCTTTATCCGACCGACACCGTCTGGGGTATCGGCTGCGATGCCACAAACCCCGAAGCAGTCGCCAAGGTCTATCAGATCAAGAAACGCGCCGACAGCAAGTCTCTGGTGCTTCTTGCAAGCGACATGGACATGATCTGCAGATATGTCAAGGAAGTCCCCGAGATGGCCGTCCAGCTGGTCGAAGTCAATGACAAGCCGATGACCATCATCTATCCCGGAGCCGGCGACATGCTGGCGTACAACGCTGTCGCGGAGGATGGTTCTGTCGGCATCCGTATCCCGATGATGGACTTCTGCCGGCAACTGGTATACCGCTTCGGCCGTCCGATAGTGTCCACATCAGCCAACATCTCAGGCGAGCCGACCCCGAAAAAATTCGCGGAGATCTCCGAGGAAATCCGTCAGGCAGTCGACCACATCGTGGATCCGTCATACGAGAAAGGATCCACCGGGCGCTCCTCATCCATCATCAAGGTCGGTCTCGACTACTCTATCGAAATCATCCGGAAATAGGCAGCGGCGACGGCGGTGAGGGCTGCTGTCTCTGTGCGGAGACGCGAGGCGCCGAGGTGGACAGGAATGAAGCCGTTTGCCAAGGCAAGTTCTGCCTCAGACCTGGAAAAATCGCCCTCCGGACCGATCAGCACCACGATTTCGGAACCGTTCCATCCTTCCAGCGCCTCCTTGATACTTGTGCGCGGAAGGTTCTCGTCCTCAAAGCAATATGCAATCAGCAGCAGCCTGTCCTCGTTGCCGGTCCGGACGCTCTTTCCCTGCTCCGTAATGAATTCCTTCACAGACATCGGCTCATTGACCACAGGCACCGAAGCCTTCAAGGACTGCTTGGCCGCACTCACAAGAATCTTTTCAATGCGTGCTTTCTTGAAAACCTTCCTCTCTGAATGTTCACCGATCACTGGTGTGACCTCGTCCAGACCTATCTCGCACGCCTTCTCGGCAAACCATTCGTAACGGTCGTTGTTCTTGGTCGGGCATACGGCCATATGGAGACGATACGGATGGGCGCCCCAGTTTTCCTCGCAGGAAAGTACCATGGCCTCGACACCCTTCGGACTGTCGGATGTTATGTGGCAATGGTATAGAGTTCCGCATCCGTCGATGACTGAGATCTCGTCGCCGCTGCGGTGCCTCAGCACTTTCACGCAGTGGCCGGACTCATCCTGGTCCAGACGGCAGATGCCGCCTTCTATATCGCGGGAGTAGAACAGTTCCATAAAACAATCGGTTTGAGACCGCAAACTTACACAAAAGATTCTTCACTTCGTTCAGAATGACGGCAGAAAGTGAGTTTTCTCTAAAATTGTTAAATTTGCACCTGTGTAACCGAAAACCTGAACTATATGAAGAAAAGATGCATATCTCTGGATGTCCTGAGGGGAATGACGGTGGCCTTGATGATTGTCGTGAACAATCCCGGATCATGGAGCAAGGTGTTTCCGCCATTGAGGCATGCAGCATGGGACGGATGCACTCCGTGCGACCTTGTGTTCCCGTTTTTCCTTTTCTGTGTGGGAGCCTCGATGGCCTTTGCTCTCGCAAAATATACGTCTCTTACCGTAGATGCCCTCAAGAAAATCCTGAAGAGGGGAGTCTTGCTGTATCTCGTCGGCCTTTTGCTGACCGCATTCCCTTTCTATCCTTCTAAGGCGGCGATGGATTCTGCCCTCTCTTTCGGGGAAAACTGGCTTGCATGGCTAGGCCGCCTGCGCCTTGTGGGGGTACTACCGAGGATTGCGATGTGCTATGTTCTCGGGTCGGTGCTTGCAATATGGCTGCAACGTCCGAAGAAGATCATCATGGCAATTGCTATGCTGTCTGTCATGCATATTGGCGGGCTTCTGAATTTCGCCGGTCCGGAAGGTGCCTTTTCCCTCGAAGGAAATTTTGCACGCAGGATTGATCTGGCCATATTTGGAGAAAGTCACATATATCATGGATATGGTATTCCTTTCGACCCGGAAGGACTGTTCGGAGTGCTTACCGGCACATGTACTATATTGGTCGGATTTCTCATAGGCATGCTTATCCGTAAAGAGTCTCCGTCGAGGGCATCTGCAAGAATATTGATGGCAGGTGCGGCCTCTGTTGTCTTCGGACTGATTCTGAGCATCTGGGTTCCGTTGAACAAACCCCTCTGGTCGGTGTCTTACGTCTTTTATACCGCGGGCTGGGCGATGATACTGTTGTCGTTGCTTCAGTATCTGATTGATGTCAGGGGAATTGAAAAACCTTTCTTCCCTTTCCGGGCTATGGGTATGAATGCATTGGCTCTCTATGTCTTGTCAGGGCTGTTGATGAAATGCATATGGAGGTACACTGACTGGGATTATACTAAGGTGTTTGGTACAAATGAATGCATGTCCCTGCTATTTGCCGTTCTCTTCATGATGCTGCACATGGTATTGGCTATGATTCTATATAAAAAGAAGATATTCATCAAGTTGTAGCCATGTTCATCGGATTGATTTCAGATACGCACGGAGTGTTTGACAAGCCGTTCCGTGATTTCCTCGAACCGGTGGACCAGATCTGGCATGCCGGAGACTTCGGTGGAGGTATGTACCTTGCGGCGGAGATTGCCGCCTTCAAGCCGTTGGTGGGCGTGGCCGGCAATTGTGACAATCACTCCCTCCGCTTCGACCATCCTCTCCATCGTTTCTTCGAATGTGAAGGCCTGAAGGTTCTGATGACCCATATCGGAGGCTATCCCGGAAGATATGACCCGAAAGCCCGGCAGTTGATAGATACATATAAGCCGGACATATTCGTATGCGGTCATTCCCACATCCTCAAGGTCGTGAGGGATACTAAAAGAAATATGCTCGTCATCAATCCCGGAGCGGCCGGAATTCAGGGTTTCCATGTCGTCCGCACCGCTATCAGATTCCATGTGGAAGACGGGAAGATTCATTCGATGGAGGTCTTTGAACTTGACAGATAGTGAGATAAGGACTATTAAATTGTAACTATAATATTTGCATATATTCCGGGACTTTTTTAATTTTGTGGTTTAGTGTTTTATTTAACCCATAAAATTTGATTGTCTATGAAAAAGGTTTTTATGTCAATGGTAATGGTAGCGGCTATGATCGCTGCTTCTTCATGCTCTTGCTGCAACAATAAGAAGGCTGAATGTACAGATGCTTGCTGCGCTGAGAAGACAGAGTGCTGCGAGGAGAAATGCTGCAAGGACGAGTGCTGCGAAACCAAGTGCGACTCTACCAAGTGCGCTGACTGCGAGAAGAAGGCATGCTGCGAAGGCTGCGACAGCACAGCTACAGACTGCTGCAAGAAGGCTGAGTAATCTGCCCCTGACCTGAATGTATAAGATATTGTTCCTTCGAGGAGCAATATCTTTTTT
>CAZYCJ010000049.1:0-4366 GCA_964645495.1 uncultured Muribaculaceae bacterium | reverse complement strand
AAGACAAAGACAGTGTGGTTCTGCAAGTCATGCGGAAATGAAAGCCCTAAGTGGATGGGCAGGTGCCCTGCATGCGGGGAATGGAATTCTATGGTGGAAGAGACGGTGGCTACAGGAAAGAAGTCCGGTGTGGCTTCTGTATCCGTGCCCGGATCGGGCCATAAGCCCATGCCTCTGTCGCAGATAGACTCGTCTGTGGAGAACCGCATATCCCTGAATAACGGCGAGGTGGACCGCATTCTCGGTGGGGGACTTGTCGAAGGCTCTCTGGTGCTTATAGGAGGAGAGCCCGGTATAGGAAAGTCGACCCTGTCCCTCCAGATTCCGCTTCATTGTCCGCAACTCAAGACCTTGTATGTCACTGGTGAGGAGAGCGCGAAACAGGTCAAGCTCCGTGCGGCCCGCATCGGTGGCGATGATTCCAGCTGTCTGATATACAGTGAGACGCTGATGGAGAATATCATCGCTGAGGCTAAAACTATCATGCCTGACCTCATGGTTGTGGACTCGGTCCAGACCATGTTCTCGCAGAATGTCGAATCTTCTCCAGGCTCCGTGACCCAGATCAAGGAGACCGCCGCCATGCTTTTGCGTTTTGCCAAGGAGACAGGCGTTCCGGTGATCCTCATCGGCCACATCACGAAGGAGGGCAGCATCGCCGGACCGAAGATTCTGGAGCATATAGTCGACGTCGTCCTGCAGTTCGAGGGTGACAACAGAGGCACATACCGCCTGCTCAGAAGCATAAAGAACCGTTTCGGATCCACCTCCGAACTTGCTGTCTTTGAAATGACAGGGAAAGGCCTCAGGGAGGTCAGCAATCCTTCGGAAATGCTCATTCCGATGCATGAGGAAGGATTGAGCGGAGTAGCGGTGAGCGCAATGCTCGACGGGACAAGACCCTTCCTTATCGAGGTGCAGGCCCTTGTAAGTTCCGCAGCATACGGCACCCCGCAGCGTAGTGCGACAGGTTTTGATGTCCGTCGCCTGAACATGCTTCTTGCCGTGCTGGAGAAACGTGCCGGATTCAAACTGAGTGTTAAGGATGTCTTTCTGAATATGGCAGGAGGCCTGAAGGTCAGTGACCCGGCCTGCGACCTGGCTGTCGTGAGCTCCGTGCTCTCGTCGAATTTCGATTTTGCCATCCCGTCCGACATCTGCTTTGCCGGCGAGATCGGCCTCAGCGGAGAGGTTCGCCCTGTAGCACAGACGGACCGCCGTATCATAGAGGCAGCCCGTCTGGGATTCAAAAAAATATATGTCTCAAGTTTCAGCAGTCTTGAAGGCCTTGAAGGAGAACTGGCTAAGGTGAGCGGCTCAGGCATACAGATCATCAAGGTCGCTGATGTCCCGGCCCTCTGCCGCACTCTCTTCAAAGGAAATTAGTCCCGGACTATTTGCCTGCAAGGCGTTTTTCCCAGGCCCATGCTGCAGCGAGGGTCTCCTCTACAGAGCGCTCTGCCTTCCAGCCGAGTTCCTCGTTTGCAAGTCTGGTATCAGCCCAGATGGCCACAACGTCGCCCGGACGGCGAGGCGCGAACTTGTAGTTCAATTTGAGATTGTTCACCTTCTCGAATGCATTGACAAGTTCCGCAACCGATACAGGGCGTCCTGTGCCGATGTTGAATATTTCATACCCTTCCTTCATCTTGCCGTCCATCATTCTTGACACGGCCACAACATGTGCCTTTGCAAGGTCCACGATGTCGATGTAGTCGCGGAGGCATGTGCCGTCCTCAGTAGGATAGTCGTTGCCGAATATGCTGAGGCACTCGCGCTTGCCGATGGCGGTCTGCGTGATGAAAGGAACGAGATTGTTAGGAACGCCGCGAGGAAGTTCACCGATGAGGGCAGACGGATGGGCACCGATAGGGTTGAAGTAGCGGAGAGCGATTCCCTTGACTGCACCCTGGCCGTTCGTACCGTCAAATCCTGCAGTCGCAAGCACGACATCGCGGAGGATATCCTCGCACATCTGCTTGGTGTTTCCGTATGGAGATGTGGCAGGGAGGCGAGGAGTCTGCTCTGTCACAGGAAGGTTCTCGGCCTCGCCATATACTGTAGCAGAAGAAGAGAAGAGTACATTGCATCCGCCATGAGTCTTGGCCGCCTCAAGGATGTTGAGGAAGGACACGAGGTTGTTGCGATAGTACATGATAGGCTCTGCAACCGACTCACCCACAGCCTTGAACGCTGCAAAATGAATCACCGCGTCGATCTTGTAATCATCGAAAAGTTTCTTCACAGCATCATAGTAGCAGCAGTCGATCCGGCAGAACGGGATGTCTTCCCTGCCTGTGATCTTCTTTACACCTTCGAAGCAGGTCATGTCGCAGTTTGACATGTTGTCGGCAACAACAACATCATAACCTGCACTGATAAGTTCGACAGTGACATGACTGCCGATATAGCCGGCACCGCCGGAAACAAGTACTCTCTTTGCCATAGGTTGTATATTATATGTTGATTTCCTGATCGTATCAAACAAAGATAGACATAAATCCGCAACCCTTTGCCGAAAATATGCTAATTTTGTCGGAACGATACAAAACTGACACAAATGAGGAGTTTTCTTGCATATATGTTTCTGACCGTCGCCATGTCCGTGACGGCAATGGCCCAGCCGGTGTCGCTTCAGGAAAAGGTCAGCGCCCTGGCGTCCGACCCTGCCCTGTCGCAGGCATTGACAGGCATATGCGTACGCGATGCGGAGGGCAGGACACTCGTCGACA
Organism: uncultured Muribaculaceae bacterium; assembly: GCA_964645495.1. Taxonomy (GTDB): domain Bacteria; phylum Bacteroidota; class Bacteroidia; order Bacteroidales; family UBA932; genus Cryptobacteroides. Next base: position 1,634 of record CAZYCJ010000049.1, on the reverse strand, counting down.
TAAATGCGGGAAAGATGATGGTGCCCGCATCCAACATGAAACTCATTTCCACAGGAGCCGCCCTCCACAGGCTGGGACCGGACTACCGGTATGAGACCTCGATAGGATATAACGGAGAAATTGTCGACGGCACACTCTGCGGAGACCTTTATATCATCGGCGGAGGCGATCCTACCATAGGCTCGAAAGACTCCATCGCCGTGGCCCTCGAAAGGACATTCGGACAATGGGAGGCCATCGTGAGATCGGCGGGAATACGGAAGATCGAAGGACGGATTGTCGGAGACGGAAGGCATTTCGAAGGCATGCCGGAAGAACCTACATGGCTATGGAACGATATCGGGACTTATTATGGAACCGGAGTTACAGGACTGATGTTCTACGAGAACATGCAGTCGTTTTCAGTATCGGCCGGCCCTGAAACCGGTTCAGCGGTCAACATAAGGCCGCATTATCCCGAGGCTCCGTGGATGACGTTCCGATACAATTGCACCACCGGGGCAAAGGGCACCGGAGACCTCTTATATATGTATACGAGCGATCTTGCTCCCGTTGCAGAGATTCGTGGAACCTTCGGAGTGGATCGTGCAGGGAAACGGGTGGACTGTGCGAACAAGTTTCCCGAATATACATGTGCGCACTATTTTTATAAGTTCCTGAAGAAGAAGGGGCTGGAGTGTACGGAAGGGGCTGCGGATTTCAAACTGTGTCCTGTGGAAGCATCCGCTGGCATCAAGATGCTGGGATCGACTTTTTCTCCGTCCCTTGAAAGGATTGCCTTCGAGACGAACCATGCCAGCAACAATCTTTTTGCCGAGACCCTGTTCAGGACCTTGGGCAAGGAAATGTGCTCAAGCGCATGTTACGACTCTTCATATGTGGCGCTTGACGCTGTGCTCAAGAGTCTGGGTGTCGATGTTTCGTATGGGGTGAGGGTGCAGGACGGAAGCGGACTGTCGAGGCAGAATTATGTCTCGCCGGACTTCATATGCCGTTTTCTTGATGCGATGACTGACTCTCCGTCGTGGACTGAGTTCCTTGAAAGTCTTCCATATCCCGGAGGGAACGGTACTCTCAGTTATAACATGAAAGGTCAGGCGGAGTCCCTGCGGAAGAGGATCAGGGTAAAGAGCGGCTCGATGAACGGGGTCAGATGCTACAGCGGATGCATCCTGCCTGAAGGCTGTTCTGATGTAGCATCCGAAGAAGCTCGTTCGGTAATCGTTTTCTTCTCCATCATGACGAACAACTGCACCTCGCCGACATGGAAGGTCCGTCCGCTGCTGGATAAAATAATGGTGACCATCGCTTCCGACGGTCACCATGTAACAGTAAAAGACTGATTACTCCTGCTTTGAAACCACTGCGCTGAGTTTCTCGCAGAGTTCGTCAAGTTTCTCGAACATCTCTTTTGTGAGGGTGTTGTAATATGCCTTCTTCGGTCCCTCAGGGTGGTTTGCCCTTGTCTTGAGGGAGTTGTAAAGTTCAACGGCCTCGTCGATTATCTGTGCTATTTCGTCAGCATCCTTGTGAGGATTGAGCGCTACGAAGAGAGCGCAGTCGTCGATGAATTCTGCAACGAAATACTCGATGTCTTTCTTGAAAACTCTAAGGTTCATGGTCAATACGTATTA
>CAZYCJ010000048.1:0-15316 GCA_964645495.1 uncultured Muribaculaceae bacterium | reverse complement strand
ATTAATTTCATGCCGGGTGTCAAATGGTTACATCAGACACGGGAATTTCGGATTATTACAACACCAGGCGCTACCATCAGGGCATTGACCATCAAATTCCGGCGGCCCGATATGCGGCCGCTATCGCGGCCTAAAAAGCAATACAGAAGTATAGGATAAGTAAAATCAAAGTACTACCTTTGCTGAACGTCCTATATGCAGAGCTCAAACTATCGTAAGGCTCTGCTACAAAACAGAACTGAATTTAACTTAAGAGGACTTAACCCCTGTCCAAACAAAGGGGAACATTATAATCCATTAGAGGCCGTTCATATTAAGTCAGACGCAGAAAAGGAATGGGAGAGTATACGATATCTGGCAAGTATGGAATTATATGAAGATGCGGTTGAAGAACTTGCTCCTCTATACGATGATCTCAAAGATAATTATAGGTATATTTATGATTATGGATATGCTCTTCATAAATGCAAACGCTATCAAGAGAGTAGTAAAATTCTGAATGAAGGTGCAAAGATTTCATCTGATCCGATGTTTTACAATATAATTGGGCGAAACAAAGAAGCAATGGGATTATATGAAGAAGCAGAGCAAGCATACCTACACGCTTACCATATGGTTCCGCAGCGATTATTTCCATTAACCCTGTTAATGCGTATGAATATCCGATTGGGAAATAACAATGAAGCACTGAGATATGGAAAAATGATATTGGCGAAACCGGTTAATGAAAGACATAGATCTATGCTTAGATTGCAAGCTGATGCAAGGCATTGTGTAGATTCATTGATGATTTGTAAATGAATTAAGATTTTTAAATGCTAATACTCATATTATTATTAATAATAATTTGTTATGAAGATAAACAAAAAATCAAGTAAAACTTCTGCAAGTATCCTTTTAATTTTACTATTATCAATAAATGTTGCCCTTATTGGCATTATCTTATATCAGTCTAATGTTATGAATAAATATAAAAGTGTTCAAGAAGAGAACTTTACCTATACTGTTGCATTGGAGGAGGTTATAAAGGAAAATACAAAATTTGCAGTAGAGTGTTCAAAGTCCTCATTTGATCCATTTATTAATATGGGCAAGCTAAATTGCCACGATTGGGAGAATTATAAAGGCGTTATTATTCCGTTCTATCCTTGTAGATCTTGTCTCAATCAAGTTATTGAACTTATTGATCAAAATTCCAATCGGTATGATATTTTTTATATTATTTTCGTACCTCCACAATTTCAGCAAGATTTTAAGGCACGCTTTTATACGAATTCTAATGTTCAATTGGTAAATTGCACTAATGAGGTATTAGAATATAGTGAACTTTGTCAATATCTTAATGGGGATTTTATAGTTTATTATGTTGAAAATGGTGAGTTGGGGGCATATTTCAAATCTAGTCAGATATATTCAGATAATTTGCAAATGATTATATAGTGTCACTACGACACATTTAACCTTTTTAATAATTTAATGCTCAAGTTATGAAAAAAGTAATTTTTACTCTTGCTGTGATGGCTTTTTGCCTTTTAAACGGTGTTGCCGTTTACAGCGTTTATGCAAGTTCTTTTGAACCCTCTATTGGAGGTGGTGTAGTAACACAAAAGTATCAGACCCAAGGTTATTGTACACCTTGGGAACTAGATAACATGTGTACAGATGAGGTAACTTCAGAAAAGTGCAAGTACCCGTGCAAGGATTAGAGTTTTACTTCCCTTCAGGTTGGTTAATCCAACCTGAAGGATACATTTATAGAAGATGTCATTATGTGTTCCTTAAAAAAAATAGCATATACAATTTCCGCTTTACTACTAGTTGCGTGTCAGACTTCTCATACAATCCCAATTAAATTTGAGAAAAATACATCCGTCGATAATTTTATCTCCTTCATAGATTATATAGAGATTTTGCCTCTCGAGAATGATGGAATACACTTTTTAGGAACCGATCCTGAGTTATATATATGCGGAGATAATTATGTCATAGTTGATAAATTCAATAAGAGTATTAATAGGTATTCGGTCAATGGGGAATTCCTTAACAAAATAGGCAATTACGGTAATGGACCATTTGAATATTCAACTATTCAGAATATACAGGTCTTGTCAGATAGTCTTATAAATGTTTATTCAGCCCCTGGTAAGGTTATGACTTTTACTAAAACCGGAGACTTTATAAAGAGTGCAACTATTAAAGAACATGGGATTCAGACTTATCATGTTGATAATGGATATTTAACATACTTCGGTAATGGTAAGGGTACTACTCATAGATTGTTTTTTATCAAACAAGGTAAATCAAAAAAGATGCTAGATGCTACAGATAAAGTATTGAACTTTTCTAGCAATGTTCCGTTATTTTCTAAAAATAGAGATGAGAGTATAGCTATTTTGGATTCTTATAATCCGATAATATATAAGTATAAAAATGAGATATTATCTGAGTATCTTGTGTTTGATTTTTCCGAAACTTCGGTACCATCTTCATATTATAAACAAGAAGACCCTTTTACGGCTTCTAATATGCTGTTCTCTCAGGATTTCTCAATTGTAAGACGATATTTTGAGAATGAAGATTATAGTTTCGTTGAAGTATATACTAGACATCCCAGCGGACCGCCTACATTTACTTATGGTATTAAATCTGAAGGTGTTTGGAAGTGGTTTTCAGCTGGACCTGTCGGTAAGACACCCTTGACTGCTTCTTTTAGAACCCTAGATAGTGATAATTTTCTATATGCTATTGTGGATCCTCTATGTATTGACAGTTGCCAGCCAGAAATTTTGGCTAAAATTATTAATCATAGCATCCTGAAATCAATTACACAAGAAGATAATTATGTCATATTTAAGATTAAGCTTAATTAGCGTAAGCATAATTATAAATATATTCTCTTTATCACTATTGGCACAAGAAGTGAGTCTCAGTAATGCTATTTCTTTAGCTCGTACACAATCAGTGTCAGCGTTGGAAGCTAGGCAGTCGTTCATTTCGACTTATTGGGCATATCGCTCATATAAGGCGAGTCGGTTGCCGTCGTTCAATCTGTATGGAGGTCTTATGAACTTCGACAGGTCACTGACGCTGATGCAGAGTTATGAGGATGGCAGTTTTCAGTATGTGAATTCATATAACCTTCAGAACAGCCTCGGTCTTCAGGTTTCGCAGAACCTGACATTCACAGGAGGTACCCTGTCGGTATATTCGGATCTGTCCCGTATAGATCAATTCGGTATGGATAAGAGCCTGACCTGGTATTCTCAGCCTATCACAGTGTCGTATTATCAGCCTCTCTTTACATATAATCAGTTCAAATGGGACAAGAAGATTGAGCCAAAGGAGTATGAGAAAGGTAAGAGACAGTATATGGAGTCTATGGAGCAGATCACGATCAATACGGTACGAGCATATCATTCGCTTATTCTGGCAAGGATGAACAATGATATTGCCACCAGTAACTATGATAATACCGGTAAGATGCTGAGTGTGGCAAGGGAGCGTCAGGTATTAGGATCTGTCACCAGAGACGAACTCCTTCAGCTGGAACTCCGTATGCTCAATGACAGCATATCCATCAATGAGACTGCCGTTGCGGTAAGAGAGGCTCAGATGGTGTTGAACTCCGTTCTTGGATATGATGAGTCATATGAGATAACACCTGTGCTGGAGGAAAATCTTCCTGATGTTTATATGGACTATGACCTTGTGATGGCCAAGGCTCTGGAGAACTCAACCTTTAACCTTGATAATGAGATCAATCTTCTGAATGCAGAGGCTGCAGTTGCACAGGCCAAGGCTTCGAGAGGAATATCAATGTCGCTTAATGCACGCTTCGGATTATCACAGACGGCACCGGATTTTGGTGGTGTCTATTCGGATCTGCTTGATCAGGAAGTGGTCGGTCTGTCATTCAGCGTGCCGATCTTCGATTGGGGACTTGGCAAGGGCAAGGTGCAGAAGGCAAAGGCAGCACAGGAAGTTGTAAGGGCTCAGGTGCAGCAGTCGGAGAATGATTTCCGCCGTCAGATATTTATGGCAGTCGGGCAGTTCAACAATCAGAGACATCAGTGCTTTGTCTCTAAGAAGGCGATGATGATTGCTCAGGAGAGATATGAACTGATGATGGAAAAGTTCCGCAGTGGCAAGGCAAGCGTCATGGAACTTAATACTGCTCAATCGGAAAACGATACAGCCCTTCAGAAATACATTACAGATGTAAGCAACTTCTGGGAGTACTATTACACTTTGAGACAATACACCCTTTATGACTTTATCAAGGGAGAAGATCTGGATATTGACGTTAATGAAATGATAGCAAAATGAGAAGGTTATTGAATAAATTGGCCGTTATGTGTACGGCAATGGTGATTGCCGCGTGTGGTAATTCTTCTTCGGAAGAGTTTAAGGACGGAAAGGCCGTTGCCGTGCCTGAGGTGAATGAGGTGGAGGTCATTACTTTGGAGAGGACGGACTTCGCCCATCAGTTGCTGTCTAACGGAAAACTGAAGGCAGGACGAAGGGCTTCTTTGTCGTTTGGATGTAGTGGCGTAGTGTCGGAGTCGAATGTGTCGAATGGTGGACGAGTTTCTGCAGGAAGCGTGATTGCGGAACTTGACAGACCTGATCTCAAACTTTCTCTGGAGGCTGCCCAGATCGCTCTGGAGAAGGCAGAACTAGAGCTTTACGATGTGCTTGCTGGTCAAGGATATGCAGCAAAGGATACTGCAAGCGTGCCGGATAACATCCTTGCTATGGCGAAGATGCGTTCGGGGTACACCTCTGCAAAGAACAGCCTTGAAAGAGCCAGATTGGATTATGAAGGGGCTGTTCTTAAGGCTCCTTACAGCGGAAAGATCGCTGACTTGAAACTTAAGGAATATGACAGGACTACTTCCGATCCGTTCTGTACCGTGATTGACGACAGCAGCCTTGATGTGGATTTCTCGGTAATGGAGTCTGAATATGCATTTCTGGAGAAAGGTCTTCAGGTAAGGGTGATTCCTTTTGCCAATCCGTCGAAGTCTGTCACAGGCAAGGTCAGCGAGATCAATCCGACTGTTGACAAGAACGGACAGATTGCGGTTCGTGCGACAGTAAGTAATGACGGATTGCTGATCGACGGTATGAATGTGAAGGTGATTGTGGAGCGTATGATGCCGGGGCAGCTGGTTGTTCCAAGAAGTGCGGTAGTAGTGCGTGATAATCTCGATGTGCTGTTCACTTATACTGATGACGGTGTCGCACACTGGACATACGTGAACATTATCCGTTCTAACGGAGATTCGCACGTGGTGACAGCCAACGCTGACAGAGGCGCTAAGCTCAATGAGGGAGACAAGGTAATTGTCAAGGGCAATCTCAACCTTGCAGACGGTTCGAAGGTACAGTTAAAGAAGTAAGGCTATGCTGAAGACCCTGTTGGACAGACCGATTTCCGTGACTATGATGATGCTGGTGGTGGTCGTGCTCGGAATAGTGAGCACACGGCTCCTACCTGTGTCGCTGATTCCGGATGTGGATATCCCTTATATAACCGTCCAGGCGGTTTCTTCTCAGATGTCGGCACGTGAGATGGATGAAAGCGTAGTTAAGACGCTCCGTCAGCAGCTGATGCAGGTGAACGGAGTGGAAGAGATAACTACCGAGTCCCGGGACGGATCCGGCACGATCAGACTGACATTCAGCCACGGCTCGGATATGGACTATGTGTTTGTGGAGGTGAACGAGAAGATCGACAGGTGTATGTCTTCTCTTCCTGACATAGACCGTCCGAAGGTGCTGAAGGCCAGCGCTACAGACATACCGGCATTCTACATTAATATGACCCCTGTAGAGGATACCGAAGAGGCGTTCAATCAGATGAGCCGCTTCGCACAGGACGTGATATGCAAGCGGCTTGAACAGCAGGAAGAGGTGGCGATGGTGGATGTAAGCGGTTATGTCGATGATCAGATAATGATAATCCCGGATCAGAGGAAACTGGATCAGCTGGGGCTCACCCAGGCTCAGTTCGAGAATATCGTAAACTCATCAAACATCCACCTCGGGTCGCTTACCATCCACGACGGCCAGTACAGGTATAATGTGAAGTTCCTTTCGAGCGTCGCCACCTGCGAGGATATCGCGAACATCTGGTTCAGGACCGGGGACAGGGTGATGCAGATAAAGGACATCGCAAGCGTGGAGCAGCAGCCGGCCAAGAAGACCGGACTTGTCCGTTCTGACGGGAAAAGGGCTGTGTGCATGGCAGTGATCAAGCAGAGCGATGCGAGGATGGCAGACCTTCGCAAGAGTATGGACTCTCTGATGGAGGAATTCTCGAAGGATTATCCGGAGATAAGGTTCACCGTGACAAGAGACCAGACCCAGTTGCTGGAGTATTCGATCAACAACCTTGTGCAGAACATTGTTGCAGGAATCATCCTTGCCTGCCTTGTGATCTTCTTCTTTATGAAGGATTTCCGTTCCCCTGCGCTTGTGTCGCTGACGATGCCTGTGGCATTGATTTTCTCGATGGCCGTGTTCTATGTGATAGGACTGTCCATCAACATAATATCGCTCTCGGGTCTTCTTCTGGGAGTGGGAATGATGGCGGACAACACCATCATCCTTGTGGATAATATCACCGGACGATGGCAGCGAGGCGATACTTTAAGGGACGCCGTCATTGAAGGAATCAAGGAGGTTGCCGGTCCTATGCTCAGTTCAGTGCTGACTACCTGTGCCGTGTTCATCCCTCTGGTATTCGTCAGCGGAATTGCCGGAGAACTCTTCTTCGATCAGGCAATGGCTGTGACGATTGTCCTGCTGACATCCTATGTGGTCACTCTTACCGTGATACCGGTCTATTACTATTGGTGGTATCGCAAACTTCCGTCCTTCCGTGCCAACCCTCTGCTTGAGCGCATATCCTTTGATGAGCCTCTGCGCAGATGGGACGAGAAGATAATGGGATGGTTCATAGATCATCGAGTCGTTGCCTGGAGCATCCTTGCTGTGTCCGTGGCAGGAATCGTGGTCTGCTTTATACTGATGCCGAAGGAAAGACTTCCGGAGATGACCTATACGGAGACTATAATGACGATCGACTGGAACGAGCAGATAAGCATTGATGAGAATGAGCGCAGGGTGGCCATTCTGGAGGATATGATCAGAGAGGAATGTCTGCAGACCACATCGATGGTGGGAATGCAGAGGTTCATCCTCGGTCACAGCGGAGAACTTGGTACAGGAGAGACTTCGATCTATGTGAGCTGCGAGGATATGGATGCTTTGGAAGACGTCAAGGCGGTAATGGCAGAAGCTGTTTCTGAGAGGTATCCTTCGGCTGTATATGGGTTTGAGGTGTCGGGAAATATCTTTGATGCAGTGTTCGCAGACAGCGAGGCTCCGCTTGTCGCAAGGATAAGACCGGCATCACTTCCGCGTCTTGAGGTGGAGGGGCTGCGCGGTCTTCTGGGTGCGGTCAGGGATGAACTGCCCGGAGTCTACATCGAGGATGTTCCTGTAAAGACAGATGCTCTTTTCATTGCAGATCCGCAGATGATGACGTTGTATGATGTTTCATATTCGGAACTCTCATCTGTTCTCAGGAATTCACTTAATGAAAACAGGCTCTTCTCCATCGTTCAAGGTACAAGGACAATCCCGGTACTTACCGGAGATGATGCAGGAAGCCTTGCGGAGATCCTTTCAGAGAAGTTCATCGTCAAGAATGGTGTGAGGATTCCAGTTTCGGAGCTGATGCGTCAGACATATATCGAGGATTTCAAGATAGTGGTGTCCGGAGCCGAGGGAAACTATTATCCTGTTTCCTTGGATGTGGATAATGTTCCTGAAGTGATTGCGGCAGTAGATTCCGTAGTGAGCGAGGATGACGGCTATGAGGTGAGTTACAGCGGTTCGTGGTTCTCGAACAGGAAGATGGTACTGGAACTTCTTCTTGTTCTGATTATAGCGGTTGTGCTGTTGTATCTTATTCTTGCATCTCAGTTTGAATCTCTCCTCCAGCCTGTGATAATCCTGTCGGAGATAGTCGTTGATGTATTTGCTTCACTGCTGGTTTTGTGGGTTATGGGACTGAGCATCAATCTTATGTCGATGATCGGTCTTGTGGTTATCAGCGGTATCGTGATCAACGACTCTATCCTGAAGATAGACACGATCAACAGGATGAGGAAGGAAGGCTATGCTCTCAGACAGGCCGTGACCGAGGCAAGCAGCCGAAGGATGAAGGCCATCATAATGACTTCGTTGACGACGATTCTGGCGGTGTGCCCGTTCCTGAGCAGGGGCAATATGGGTGATGATCTTCAGTATCCGATGTCGATTGTGATCATCGTCGGTATGACCGTGGGTACTCTTGTGAGTCTGTTTGTGCTGCCGGCGCTTTATTATTCGATTTACAGAGGAAAAGATGAGTAGGAAGATTTCATCATTTTCGGTGTTGTTGGTGATGGCTGTGCTGTCTGTGATCGGCATAGCTTCGCTTCCTATGCTCAACATTCAGTACAAGCCTTCTTCCGCAAGTAGAACCATAACAGTATCGTTTTCTTACCCTGGTGCATCTCCTGAAATTGTAGAAGCAGAAGTCACATCAAAATTGGAAGGTGTGATTTCACGAGTAGAAGGCAATACAGAAGTATCATCGGATTCATATCTTGGAAGAGGACGGGTAAGAGCCAGATTCGGGAAAAGAACAGACCTGTCTGTGGCCCGTCTTGAAATTGCCTCGGCCATCAGAAACATATACCCGGAACTTCCTGACGGTGTGTCCTATCCTTCCATATCCCATAATGCCCAGGGGCAGAAGTCAACCACGGCACTGTCTTATCTGATAAAGGGAAGCCTACCTTCGCAGGAGATCGAGAAATATGTCCGTGAGCACGTACTGCCGGAAATCTCCGCTATAAAGGGAGTGGACAATGTGTCACTTTATGGAGCGACTCCATATCACTGGGTGATAACATTCGATGCTGCCAAGACCGCATCGGCAGGAGTGAGCCCTTCAGACATTGCCGAAGCATTCAGGAACGCATATTCGGAGACTTTGATAGGAATATCCGATGCCGGGAATGAGACTATGGCTGTAAGGCTTGCTTCGATGAACTATGGAGATGATTTCGGAAGCATTCCTGTGAAGAATGCAGAGGGAAGGATCGTTCATCTACGCGATGTTGCGGACTGGAAATATCAGGAGTCGCTTCCCGGATCATACTACAGAGTCAACGGACTGAACACCATCACCCTTTCAGTCGGAGTTGCCGGTGATGTGAACCTTCTGACTGTTACAGAGGATGTCCGCGAGACGATGCTGGAACTCCAACGTGGATTTCCGGAAGAGATTACCGCAAGCATAGCATACGATTCATCAGAATATGTGTCGGGAGAGCTTGACAAGATATATCTTCGCACGGGACTTTGCATCTTGATCCTCCTGCTGTTCGTCCTTGCAGTGAGCCGTTCGTGGAGATATATGCTTATAATAGTCCTGACCCTCGCGGTGAATCTGCTGATAGCCCTTGCAATATACGCATTTGCCGGTATCAGCATCCATATATATACCCTTGCCGGAATAACCGTGTCTTTGGGTATCGTGATTGACACTTCTATCGTGATGATAGACCATTATGCCCATTTCCGCGACAGGAAGGCTTTCCCATCGCTTGTTGCTGCCGTGGGGACGACTATTGCAGCCCTGCTTATGGTTCTGCTTCTGCCGGAGAGCGAGAAGGCAAACCTGAAGGACTTCATCTGGGTCATTTCGCTTAATCTCGCACTTTCGCTTGCAGTGTCGTGGCTGTTCATTCCTGCTTTGATGGATTATCTTCCGGTGCAGACTTCGGCTTCTGTATCGTCAATGAGAAAGCGCAGACGTCAGGCAAGACGTGCCGGACGTTATGGTAGATATATAGGATGGGGACTGAGACACAGATGGGTTTATGTTGTCGTCTTCATTATTGCATTCGGTCTGCCTCTTTGCGTGTTTCCGACTTCCGCACAGATGGAGAAGAAGAATGACAAGAACCTCTGGCAAAAGGGCGTGGAGAAGGTGGTTTCCTGGAGACCGTATGCTGACAACAGGCAGACGATTGACAAGATTGCCGGATCTTCTTTTGGTGCATTTTACAGGGCTCTTGGAAGATCGAACTTCTATCGTGAACCTCAGCAGAAGACTCTGCACATCAATGCAGGAATGCTTGAGGGATGTACCGTACATCAGTTGAACGAGGTAGTGAAGTCGATGGAGAACTATCTTGCCGGGTTTGATGAGATAAAGGTTTTTACTACAGATATTTCTTCATATGATGACGCTTCAATCACTGTCGAGTTTAAGCCAGAGTATGAAAATACCGCATTCCCATCTCAGCTTAAGTCTCTTGTGACTTCAATGGCTATAAACTTCGGTGGTGCAAACTGGTCGATCTACGGCATAGATGATAACGGTTTCAACAATAACATCGTGACAAATTACAAGTCGCACAGAATCACTCTCAAGGGATATAATTATCAGGAGTTGAAGCGATATGCTGAATACCTTGTAGAGCATCTGTCGCAGAACCGAAGAGTCTCTGGGGCTGAGGTGTGGGGCGCGGGATGGAACGGACGCCCAAAGACTGAATTCAATATGGCATACGACTTCGAGCGAATGGCAGTGGCGGATATCAATCCGTATCAGTATTTCTCTGCACTGGCTTCGCAACTCTATGACAATTTTATATCCTCTGTCAATACGGAGGGCGAGATGACCGAGGTTGTTCTCCGTTCATCCGAAATAGAGAAGTATGACTACTGGCATGTGCTTCACACTCCGGTAAGCACGGGCGATGTGGCTGCCCCTCTACAGGATATAGGAAGCATTGAGAAAAGGCTTTCCGGCGTAAGTATCAGCAAGAGTCAACAGTCATACGAGATAAATGTATGCTTTGATTTCATCGGCAGTTATGAACTCTCGAAAAGAGTCATTGACAAGGCAGTTGGCCATATGAATGATGAGATTCTTCCGATAGGATATAAGGCGCATAATCCGCAGGGAGGCTGGTGGGATGAGAATAAAGACAAGTATGCCTGGCTGATTTTCCTGATAGTGGCAGTGATCTTCGTAATGCTTGCAATGACCTTCGAATCGCTCCGCCTGCCATTGGCTGTGATATTTATGATTCCAATTTCCTTCATCGGCCTGTTCCTGACATTCGGATTGTCCGATCTGTCTTTTGATCAGGGAGGATTCGCGGCATTCGTGATGCTTTGCGGAATCGTCGTGAATGCAGGAATCTATATTGTACTGACATATAAGGATGTGATACAACATAATCCAGGACTGGCAGGAATCCGCGGCTATGTGAAGGCATTCAGCAGGAAGATAAACCCGATAATGCTGACAGTGCTTTCTACGATTCTGGGATTGATTCCTTTCCTTACCGACGGTCCGCAGGAAGTCTTCTGGTTTGATTTCGCCATAGGAACCATAGGCGGAATGGTCTTCTCAGTCATTGCCGTCATTCTGGTTCTGCCGGTGTTTGTTTTAAGAAGTAAAAAGAGAAAGAATGAATACCTTGTTTAAGAAATGCTGTGCGATAGCAGTCGGTTTGGTCTATGTGGTGAGCGGTCTGCTGAAAATTATGGATCCTGTTGGAACTGGCCTGATTGTAGAGGCTTACTTCCGCTTTTTGCATATCCCAGAATCAGAACCAGTATGAGTATGATATTTTGCCTTGCTCATATTTGTTACGATACAGATGTTGACAGTATTCGATGAAGTCGGTTTCTTTGAGTTGCTTTTCTTTTGTATTGAAATCGCCATTGAGGATCAACGACATCACTTCATAAGTCAGCAGACCGTCGTACTTATGGATCTGTGTGTCAAGTTTGGACTTGAACTCTTCCAGTATCAGGTTCTTCTGATTTACGATATTGTTGAGTCTTGGATTGCTCGATCCTTTGATCTTCTGACTTTTGACATCCCACATCTTCGGATCGATCTTGATCCCTGTCGACTTGTGTACATATCTACCGTTGATGAAGTAACGGATATGTATAACTCCGTTACCGTCCTTTCCCTCTCTCAAATAAAAATTGCCATTCGGAAATTGTGACTTGACTTTACTCATAATATATATACTTAAATCGTTAATAATTAACAAAATCGGTACAATATTATATATAAAAAACAGGTCAAAAATTCAGTAAAATCGACAACTTTTTTGCGAAAAAACTATATTTATTCTGTGGTATTTTTGCGAATAGTTTTGTTTAACTAATGTAGTAACTTATGATACCGCAGGATGCCGTAGAAGTACGTAAAATGCAGACAGGAGTAACATAAGTTACTCCTGTCTGCAAAGTTATCTGTTTGATTTCAAACAAGTTGCCTCATTAGTATTCTTCTTCGTTAAAGAAGAAATCGTCCTTGGTAGGGTAGTCAGGCCAGATGTCCTCGATGCTTTCGTAGATCTCGCCGTCGTCTTCAAGTTCTTCAAGGTTTTCAACCACTTCGAGAGGTGCTCCTGAACGTGTAGCGTAGTCGATCAGTTCCTCTTTGGTTGCAGGCCAAGGAGCATCCTCCAGCCTGTATGCAAGTTCAAGTGTCCAATACATTTTTATATCCTTTTAATTTATTAGTAATCAATGTTTAAGCCATGTGCTTTGCATTTGGGGCGGCAAATATAGATAAAAAAATCAATAATGCGTTTCTTTTTGCTATTTTTGTACAATATTTTTTACCATTCATACATCTGATGCCTTGGCACAATATCCGTACCACTTTATCGGGGATTGACCGGGCATATGCAATATGGATATAAAATAAAGAGAAATGGCATATATAAAGGAAGAACTATATGATGAGCAGACCACCGCTGCCATCGCTGAACATTATAAGGAAATCCTCCGTCTTTTGGGGGAAGATCCTGAACGTGAGGGACTTGTGAAGACTCCTGAACGGGTCGCCAAGGCGTTGCAGTTCCTGACTCATGGTTCTCATCAGGATGGCGCGGCAATTCTTCGCAGCGCGATGTTCAAGGAAGAATACCAGCAGATGGTCCTTGTCAAGGACATCGAACTGTATTCCACTTGTGAACATCATGTGATGCCGTTCATCGGTAAGGCGCATGTCGCATACATACCGAACGGAACCATCACAGGCCTTAGCAAGATTGCCCGTGTCGTCGAGACCTTTGCCCGCCGTCTTCAGGTGCAGGAGCGTCTCACCACGCAGATCCGTGACTGCATTCAGGATACCCTGAATCCGCTCGGTGTGGCTGTCGTCATCGAGGCCTCACACACTTGCATGACTCTGAGAGGAGTGCAGAAGGCCAATGCGGTAACCACCACATCAGCCTTCAGCGGCATCTTCCTCAAAGATGAGCGCACCCGCAACGAATTCCTGAATCTTATCCGTTAGAGATAAGCGTCTTCCACGACCTTGGCACTGCGGGCAATGAAGTCGCTGAGATCCTTGCCCTTCAGCATGCCATTGGCAAGAAGTGCCAGGTCAGTGATCTGCTTCAAGATCTCATTGCCTGTAGCAAATGCCTCAAGATCAGTCTTCTCTGACGGCTTCGAAGCCATGATCTTAGCCACAAGAGGATTCTGCATATTGACTGTAATATTGTACATCGCCGGCATCTCGCCATAGAAATTCATTCCACCTCCCATCGCGGACATCTCGCGGTAACGGCGCATGAACTCACTCTGAGTGATCAGGATAGGTGCAGCATTCTCGCCGAGATTGTCAGCCTGGACATGATACTCGTTCTCCTTAGGAAGCATTGCCTTGAAGATTGTCGACAGATCCTCCTGGTCAGATTCCGAGAGTTCCGGACGGATCTTGTCCTCCTTAGGAATCAGGTTCTCCACACTGTCTGAATCAACACGTGCAAACCTGCAATTCTCCACCTTGGTCTCGAGAAGGTTTACGAAATGGCTGTCCAGCTGGCAGTCCATGAGCAGCACGTCGTATCCCTTGTTCTTTGCCGCCTCGATGAAAGAATACTGATTCTCGGCATCGGTCGCGTAGAGGAACACCACCTTCTTGTCCTTGTCGGTCTGCTCTCCCTCGATAGCCTTCCTGTAGTCCTCGATGCTGAAATACTTGCCCTCGGTGTTCTTGAGGAGGCAGAACTTCATAGCCCTGTCGCAGAACTTCTCGTCAGAAAGCATTCCGTACTCGATGAACAGTTTGAGGTTGTCCCACTTCTCCTCAAGTTGCTGACGCTCGTTCCTGAATATCTCTTCCAGACGGTCTGCCACCTTCTTGGTGATGTATGTGGATATCTTCTTTACATTTGCATCGCTCTGAAGATAACTCCTCGATACATTCAGAGGAATGTCAGGAGAATCGATCACTCCATGAAGCAGGGTAAGGAAATCAGGGACGATGTTGTCCACAGAATCGGTCACGAACATCTGGTTGCAGTAGAGCTGGATCTTGTTCCTTGAAATCTCCACATTGTTCTTGATCTTAGGGAAGTAGAGGATACCGGTGAGGTTGAAAGGGTAGTCCACATTCAGATGGATGTGGAACAGAGGCTCCTCAGCCATTGGATAAAGCGCCTTGTAGAACTCATTGTAGTCTTCGTCCTTCAGGTCTGCCGGTTTCTTTGCCCAGAGAGGCTCCACCTTGTTTATCACATTATCCTTGTCTGTATCGACATATTTACCGTCCTTCCACTCCTGCTCCTTGCCGAACACGACAGGCACAGGCATGAACTTGCAATACTTGTTCAGAAGGCCCTCGATGCGCCTCTTCTCGGCGAACTCTTTCTCATCCTCAGCTATGTAAAGAGTGATCACGGTACCTCTGTCGGCCTTCTCACACTCCTCCATGTCATACTCCGGCGAACCGTCGCAGGTCCACTTGACGCCTTTTGCGCCATCTTTCCATGAAAGGGTCTCGATGGTCACCTTGTCGGCCACCATGAATGCCGAATAGAATCCGAGACCGAAGTGGCCGATGATGCTGCTCAACTGATCCTTGTACTTCTCGAGGAACTCTCCTGCGCTTGAGAAGGCGATCTGGTTGATATATTTGTCCACTTCTTCGGCGGTCATTCCGATACCGTTGTCGATGACCTTCAGAGTCTTGTTCTGCTCATCCAGTTCGATGCGTACGCTAAGTTCGCCAAGTTCTCCCTTGTATTCGCCTGACGTCGCCAAAGCCTTCATCTTCTGCGTCGCATCCACGGCATTTGCCACAAGTTCCCTCAGAAAGATCTCGTGGTCTGAATATAGAAACTTCTTGATGACCGGAAAAATGTTCTCGGTCGTAACTCCAATCTTACCTGTTGTCGCCATAATATAATATTGTTTTAAT
>CAZYCJ010000047.1:0-15328 GCA_964645495.1 uncultured Muribaculaceae bacterium | reverse complement strand
TCGGTCGGCTTCACGGCCACAACGTCAGGAACGATCACCTTCTTGGTGTTCTGGGCCGCCACTCCGCTTATCGGAAGGTCAAGACCCTTTTTCAAATAGATGTTGTTTGACATTATATAAACCGTTTTGAGTATTGTATTCAAAATGCGCCCGCGAAGATAGTCAATATTTCCCTATTTACGAAGTAAAAAAGGTCTTTTTTGGCTGTTGAGAACTTTTTCGGAAAAGTGGCCGTGATTTGCAATGTTTTGTATAATTTTGCCGTCATTATGGAAAAGAACGGAACAGCGATACTTGAGGGACTGAACAGTGAGCAGAAGGCGGCTGTCAGTTGTGTAGACGGACCGGTGCTGATAGTGGCGGGTGCGGGATCAGGAAAGACCAGGGTGCTGACAAGCAGGATTGCATACATCCTGGCGGAGAAGGACTGCGATCCTTCGTCAATACTTGCGTTGACTTTTACAAAGAAGGCGGCCTCCGAGATGAAGGAGAGGATTGCTCTTATGGTGGGTGAAAGGAAGGCCAGAAGGCTCTATATGGGTACCTTCCATTCGGTTTTCATAAGATTTCTGAGGGAATTTGCCGAATCTCTCGGCTATCCGGCAACATTCACCATATATGATACAGGCGATTCGATAAGTGCGATAAAGACCTGTCTCAAGGAACTCCAGTTGGATGACAAGGTGTATAAGCCCAAGGATGTCCTTTCACGTATTTCGATGGCAAAGAACAATCTTGTCACAGCCGATGCATATCGTCGTAATCCGACTGCCATGCAGAACGACACTGCTGCAAAGAAGCCGAGGATATGTGATATCTACCAGTTGTATGCGTACAAATGCAGGCAGGCTGGGGTCATGGATTTTGATGACATCCTTCTGAATATGAATATCCTTCTGCGTGACAATCCTGCCGCTCTGGAGTCCATCGCGGGCAGGTTCAGGTATATAATGGTGGATGAGTATCAGGATACCAACTTTGCCCAGTACGTTATTCTGAAGAAATTGAGCCGGTTTCATCAGAACCTCTGCGTGGTCGGGGACGATTCCCAGTCCATATATGCATTCCGCGGTGCCAAGATCGAGAATATCCTGAACTTCAAGAAGGACTATCCTCAGCACAACATCTTCCGTCTTGAGCAGAACTATCGTTCGACCAGGGTCATAGTGGATGCGGCGAATTCGCTGATAGCAAGAAATACCGCCAGAATCCCGAAGGAATGCTATTCGATGGGTGAGGAAGGAGAGAAGATCCGTCTGATACAGGCCTATACAGAGCAGGAAGAGGCTCTTCTCATAGCATCGTCGGTGGTGTCGAGAATACAGTCAGACCATGCTCAGTATCAGGATTTTGCGATTCTTTACAGGACTAATGCCCAGTCTCGCGCTCTGGAGGAGGCTCTTCGTAAGCGCAATATCCCGTATGTGATTTATTCCGGCAACTCATTCTTCGAGAGGGCGGAAGTCAAGGATATGATGGCCTGTTTCAAACTTGCCGTAAATCTGAACGATGACGAATCTTTCAAGAGGATAGTGAACAAGCCGGCCAGAGGTATCGGCGACACCTCTCTCGCGGCATTGTCTGCTGCTGCACAGCACCATAAGGTCTCTCTCTTCAAGGCTGCGTTTGCAGATGATCTGGAGACCTTTGGTCTGAAGAATGCTGCGGCTCAGAAAATCAGGACTTTCTGTGAAATGATGGGCCGTCTATGCGTACGTGCTCAGAAGGAGGATGCATACAATGTCGCTGCAGCGCTGGCTATGGATTCGGGAATCCTGATGTTCTACAAGAGTGATACAAGCATAGAAGGCCAGGCTCGTACTGCCAATGTGGAAGAACTTCTGAACAGTGTCAAGACCTACGTCGAGGAGAAGAAGAATGAAATGTTTGAGGAGATGCAGGCTGACGGTATGGTAGGTGAGGGAGTGGAACTGACAGACTCCGACCTCCCTGTCGTTACCTTGAGTGACTATCTTGAGAACGTTTCTCTTCTCAGTGCCGTGGATGTGGAAGATGATGAGGACGGGTCGAACAAGGTCACTCTCATGACTGTCCATTCATCGAAAGGACTTGAGTATCCATATGTCTATGTGGCCGGAATGGAGGAGAACATATTCCCTTCGGGAGGTTTCCTTGCTTCGGAGACTGAGATTGAGGAAGAGCGCCGCCTGTTCTATGTGGCCATGACACGTGCCAAGAAGGCCGTGATGTTCTCGTTCGCCTCTACCAGAATGAGGAACGGCAAGCATGAATCGAATTCTCCGAGCCGTTTCATAAGGGAGGTCGATCCGAAATATATAGCGAATCCGCTGAGAACGGACGGTGCTGACGATGATACTCCTGCGAAACCTGCATTCCCTGGTTGGGGCAAGCCTTCCGGGGCGAGGACACGTTTCGGTGGAGGCGCTTACAGTTATGGCAGTTCCGGACCGGTCAAGACGGAGCGTCGTCCGGCACCGGATCCGGCGCGCAAGTCTTCTCCGACACCTGTCCATCGTTCGCAGGTGGTACCTAAGAGGGTGGCGGACGCGGAGTTTGAACCGACGCCGATTCTCCAACTCAAGGCCGGGCAGAGGATAGAGCATAACCGTTTCGGATATGGTCGGATACTGGAAATGACAGGAGCCGTCACGGATCTCAAGGCTAAAATTGTCTTTGATGACCATGGAGAAAAGATTCTGCTTTTAAAATATGCAAAAATCAGGGTCGTTGACTTGCGGACTGATTAATATTTTGTATATTTGCATTGAAGTTTTTCATAGTTTAAGTTTAGGTTAAGTAGCGGGGCGATCGCAGTGAGTGCGGTTGCCTCGTGAATTTTTATGCTTCAATGGTCGCTATAACATTTTTTCTGGAATAAAGGCAAAGAAAAAGAAAAAACAAACATATGAAAACGGAAAAATCATCTTTTTCTTTTTCTTAGTCAAGGTTCCCTTTCTCCCATATACATTTGCGCCGTCGCGATGTTGCGGCAACTAATGAATGAGGAGAATGAATTATGAAAAAGAACATTGCAGGATTAGCATTCCTGATGTTGGCTTCCTGTCAGATGTTAGGTGAGCAGGAGCAAGCCGGAGGTGCAGGCGAACTCAGAATCGCTTTTGAAGGAGAGGTCGGAACAATGACCAGAATCATTCCTGAAATCCCTGATACCAGTGATTTTCTGTTGACCGTAACGGGGGCTGACGGAAATGTAGTCTATGATGGGGCATACGGTGCATCGCCGGAGTCCATGATGGTTGATCCGGGCAGTTATACGGTGAATGTTCGTTCGTGCGATTTCACCAGACCGGCCTTTGCTGCGCCGCAGTTCGGTGATGAACAATGCGTGGTGGTGCCGGACGGTGGGGTGGTGGATGTTAAATTGACCTGCAGGCAATTGAACAGCGGAGTTCTCCTGAATATAGATGACAGTTTTCTTACAGGGTGCCCTGATGGTGCCCTTTTCCTTAAATCCGCTGAAGGTAAACTGATGTATGGATATTCCGAGAAGAGGATTGCATATTTCCTTCCCGGGAATGTCTCCCTCATGCTTAGCGAGAATGGTAGGGATAAGATACTTATGACAAGACTGCTTCAGCCTCAGGCGATCCTGAAGATAAATGTGAGTGTTTCTCTTTCGGGGTCTTCTGCTGAGAGTGAGTCCATACGGGTTGCTGTTGACACGACACGCAACTGGGTTTCTGAAGATTACGTCATAGGTGACGAGGGCACGGATGGTGGTGACTTGAGTTCTGCCCTGACTGTTGTCCAGGCCATGGCTTCTGCAGGTGAGGAGGATGTATGGGTCTGCGGCTATATTGCCGGAGGAGACCTCACTTCATCTTCCGCTTCTTTTGAAGGGCCGTTCACGTCACGTACCAACCTTCTTCTTGCATCGCGTGCCTCGGTGACGGACCGGGCGTCGTGTATTTCCGTACAATTGCCTGCCGGGGAGGTAAGGGATGCTCTCAACCTTGTCGATAATCCGTCGATGTTGGGACGGAAGGTCTATGTAAGGGGTGATGTGGTTGACAGTTATTATGGTCTTGTCGGACTGAAGAATGTTTCCGATTATGAGAAATGAAACGTTTGTCAAAAGGATGCTGCCGGTGGTAGCCTCAGCCATGTCTATGCTTGTTGCCTGCACCGGGGAGGACGATGGTTGTCATGACGGGCAGATCGCAAGAGATGAGGTCTGCTTTGTGCTGAAAGGTTTGGAGAGCTTTACCAGAAGTGCGGTATCTCCTTCTGAAACACTTGTGGACGAGGTGTCGGTCTTTGCCTATTACGACGGTTTCCTTCTGGACTCGGGACATTGGAAAAATGGCGAGGATATGACTCTGGCCTTGGATGTCGGGGAGGAATACGATTTCTATGCGCTTGCGAACATGGGGGATGTAAGTCTTCCCGTACTGGAGAAAGATGTCGAAGATTTCGTCTACCGGATCAGTGATGTTGACGATCTTGGAGGCTCTTTGCCGATGTGCTGGAGTATGAAGGGATATGTTCCGGAGGCTTCGGTCCCGGTGTATATGGATATGACCCGTCTGGTCTCCAAGATTGTACTTTGTGTGGATTGTGGTGATACGGGGCTTGAGGTTACAGGCGTTTCCTTGGTGCAGGCTCCGTTGTCCGTGCATCCCTTCGCATCGGATGGCAGCATGGCGCTCGCAGGGATGGTTTCAACAGGGGATCATGCTACAGCGGCTGATCTTCGGGCTTTGAATCAGGGAGGACAGACGCAGTTCTATATGCTGGAAAATATGCAGGGAACATTGCTTCCGGGGAACACCGATCCTATGAATAAGGTCCCTTTGAAAATGGATGGAAAATCAGATGTATGTACTTATGTTGAGGTCGAATGTGAATTTGTATCTGATAGCGGAAGAGAGGGAACTGCTGTGTACAGGATGTATCTTGGCCAGGATGAGACCACGAACTTTGATGTCGTGAGAAATGGTGTGCTGACGTTGTCGCTTGTCCTGACATCGGATGGACTGAAGGTAAAGGACTCGTGGAAGATAACTTCTGATTATGTCCAGCATCCGACGGGAGTATATCTTGATGGGGGGTCTATGAGCCTGGTCATAGGGCAGGAAGCGGACCTTACGGCTACGGTCTTGCCTTCTGATGCTGTTGACAAAGGTGTTACATGGCAGTCAAGTGACGCAGATGTCGCTATTGTCACTCCCGAAGGTACTGTTACGGCTAAGAATGAGGGTGAATGCGTTATCAGGGCAGTCAGTACGGATCGCCCGGAGTTGTATGCCGAATGCAAGGTTACTGTCAGCGATGCCTTATCATCTCTGGCATTCGACAGGGACAGGGCTGATGCTGTACTCGGATATGATGAGGGGGAGATGAGGACTACGGAGTTTACTGTCTATGCTACATATCTTAGCGGCAGGGAAGTGGCCGTGACTGATGTGTGCACCTATACTTCCGGTTCGTCATCCGCCATTGTAGAGGTGCCGGGAGTCGTGACTCATGTCTCGCCGGGAGATGCGGTGATCACTGCGCGATATGATGGGTTGAGCGCTACGATGGATGTTCATACAGAGGCATTTGCGGTTTCTTCTGTCGAGTTCGAGCATTCCGCTTATTCGATGTCTCTTGGGGAGAGTGTGACTGTAAGATATCGTGTGCTTTACAATGACGGCACTGCGAGCAATTACACAACTTATATATTTATGAATATCAAGAACTGGAGCGGAAACGGGTACAGTGTGTCCGACTGGGACATCGCTTCGATAAGCGACTACGGAAAAGTTACAGCCAACTCTGTCGGCAACACGACGCTTACTGTATCTGTGCAAGATAGGGATACGCAGGAGATATTTACGGATTCAGCCTCCTTGACAGTGAATGAAGCCTATCTTGTAAGTGTGTATGCTGATGGACCAGCCATGTTCTATGACGGCAGTGGCGGTCCTGTGCTTTATGGAGTATATTCAGATGGTTCAGAGAGAAATCTTACAGCATCGGCGTCATGGACTGCAGGAAATGCTTATGTGGCATATTCCCCAGGTACCGGACTCATCGTTTCAGACTCGCACAACATGACGGAAGGTGTCACATTGGTGACGTTCACGGGAGCATATCGCGGATTGTCAGCAAGCGTGACGATGAAATACGGCAAGTGGGTACGTGACGTCATGTTCCGCAAGACACAGGTCAGTCATGGAATATACAATTATAAGATGGTCGTGAGATATGATGATTTCACGGAGGAGGTGATTCCGTTCATTTATCAGACTTCGACGGACGGGGCGTCCTGGAGCACGCAGAAGAGCGCTACGACAGCGGGTGCAGAAATTTCGGCAACTGTGCCGGAGACACTCCTGAGGGGTGAGACAGTATCTTATTTTTACGATTATCAGGGCAACAGCAGCAAATGGTATGCAGGATACCTGTAAATGACACGGAAACGTGTTTTGGTTAATTATTGAATTTGAGGGAGCCGGCCGTGAGGTCCGCTCCCTTTTTCTATGAACCTATGCTAATTATCTGTGAATGTTCCTTGAAATGGTTTGTGCCAATTGAATAAAGAATAAAAAAGACTATCTTTGCAGGTTGGAAAAATATATACAAAAACATAATTGATGAAAAATAATTTGAAACTGCTTCTGACAACTCTGTTGTCGGTCATCACGGCGGTCGGACTTTATGCCCAGACTTCCGTAAAGGTCAGCGGTGTGGTGACATCGGCTGACGATGGCCTTCCGATGATAGGGGTAGCGGTCATGGACGGTGCGGGCAACGGTGTCATCACTTCTCTGGACGGAGATTATGAGATATTCGTTGCGCCCGGCACTCAACTGACCTTCTCCAGCATCGGATTCAATGAGGAAACGGTTGTCGTGCCTCAGGTGGAGTCGTTCACCCATAATGTGGTGATGCAGCCTGAGAGCCTGAAACTTGATGATGTGGTGGTGATCGCCTATGGTGTCCGCAAGAAAGGTACTGTAGCGGGTTCGGTCTCTACGGTGAAATCCGAAAAACTGGAAAATACTCCTACAGCCGCGTTCGATCAGGCTCTTCAGGGACAGGTAGCCGGACTTACGGTGCTTTCGAGTACAGGTGAGCCTAGTTCATCTGCCACGATGACCATCCGTGGTACCAACTCGATCAATTCAGGTACGGCCCCTCTTTATATTCTTGACGGTGTGGCCATTTCCGCTTCGGATTTCAATACCATCAACCCGGCTGATATCGAGAGCATGTCTGTCCTGAAGGACGCTTCGTCGACTTCCATCTACGGAGCGCGTGCCGCCAACGGTGTGATCGTGATCACCACCAAGCGTGGCCGCAACATGGACAAGCCGAATGTGAATTATCGCATGCAGATGGGTTGGTCGGCGCTTGCGCATGGAAACTGGGACCTTATGACCACGGCCGAGCGTATACAGTACGAGAAGGAACTCGGACTGACAGCCGGTCAGAATTATGATTTCCTTTCCAAGACGGATGTGAACTGGATGAATGCGGTCTTCAATGACTCAGCGATGCTTCAGAGCCACGAACTGTCCGTGTCCGGCGCGACTGAGACCACAAACTATTATTTCTCAGGAGGTTTCTACGATCAGGAAGGAATTGCTCCCGGCTCGCAGTTTACCCGTTATTCCATGAGGTTCAATGTGGAGCAGCAGATGGCGAAATGGCTGAAGATGGGTACGAACACCATGTTCAACTATCAGGGTATCCAGCAGGCTGACGAAGGAGCATATACCCTTGTGACCCCGATTTCGGCTGCCCGTTTCATGCTTCCTTACTGGAATCCTTTCCAGGCAGACGGCTCTCTTGCTTCGATCAATGACGGGACATGGATGGGTTCGGGACAGAACCCTCTCGAGTGGCTGGAGAACAATCCTCTGAAATACAAGAAGTACAAGGTGTTCTCGACTGTGTTCGCAGAACTGAATCTTTATAAGAACCTCGTGTTCAAGTCTCAGTTCGGTGTGGATTTCTCACACACCACAGGCTTCAGCCAGTCGTTCCCCGATTATGCCCCTAACCAGGGCGAGGGTTCTGCTGCAAGAAGTTCAAGCGACGGACTCAACCTCCAGTTGTCCAATACCTTGAACTATCGTTTCGATATCGATAATATCCACGATTTCAACTTCCTTCTCGGCCATGAATGGCAGGATTATCATCTTGAGGCATTCAGCGTAAGCACCGCAGGACAGAATAACTCGCTTCTGACCGATATCTCGACCGGAACCAGGGCGACTTCATGGACAAGTACTTCTTCTTCGGACTATTCGCGAGTGTCGTTCTTCGGCCGTGGCGAATATAATTTCGGTGACAGGTATTATGCCGAGGTCTCTGTCCGCACTGACGGTTCGTCAAGGTTCGGCAAGAACAACAGATGGGGCCTCTTCGGTGCGGTAGGCTTCATGTGGAACCTTCGCAACGAGGCTTTCATGGCAGATACACGCAACTGGCTGACAATGGCTCAGGTTGCACTCAGTTCCGGAACTTCAGGTAACTCGGAAATCCCTAATTACGAGCACCTTGCCCTTATAGGCGGCGGCTCTGACTATGTGGGAGATGCTGGAGTTGCACCGGTACAGCCAGGTAATCCTGACCTGACCTGGGAGAGCACATGGACAAGCAACGTAGCCTTTCATCTCGGCTTCTGGAACAGACTGAATGTCGATCTGGAACTTTACAGCAAGAAGACCACCGACATGCTCATGTCCGTGCCTCTGGCATATTCCCAGTCGAACGGCTACGGATATAAGTGGGACAATGTCGGAGCGATGGTCAACATGGGTGCGGAACTCAATGTGAATGCAACCGTACTTCAGATAAAGGATTTCGCTTGGACGGTAAATGCGAATGTGGGCTACAACCACAACCGTCTCACCGAACTTTACAACGGTGTGAACGAGTATGAGACTGCAAACACAAGTACGAAACTCGTGGTCGGTCATCCTGTGGGAGAGTTCTACATCAACAGATATGCTGGTGTGAATCCGGCAAACGGAGATGCTCTCTGGTATGACAAGGACGGCAATATCACAAACGAACTCAGAGACGAGGACAAGGTGATGGTCGGCAAGACATACCATGCTCCATGGCAGGGCGGATTCGGTACGGGACTTTCATGGAAAGGTCTGAGTGTAAGCGCCCAGTTCAGTTGGGTAGGAGACAGGTGGATGATCAACAACGACCGTTATTTCGATGAGTCGAACGGCCGTTTCATGACATACAACCAGTCGAGCCGTCTGCTCAAGAGATGGAAGCAGCCGGGCGATGTCACAGACATTCCGCGTCACGGAGAATATACGGAGTTTGACAGCAGACTTCTGGAAGATGCGTCTTTCCTCCGTCTCAAGAATGTCATGGTGGCTTATTCCCTCCCTGCGGGACTTCTCAAGAAGACAGGCTTCATAAGAGGACTCAGAGTCTATGCCCAGGGCCAGAACCTCCTGACCTTCACCAATTTCTCGGGACTTGATCCGGAAGGTGTCTCAAATGTATATGCGGCACAGTATCCTATGTCGCGTCAGTATACTTTCGGTCTTGACATCCTGTTCTAAAGTATGGAAATGATGAAGAATATATATATGAAAATATGGAAGACGGCGGCCTTGATTGCCGTTGCCTTCGGTCTTTCGTCCTGTCTGGAAAAACTTCCGGGCGACTACATCCTGGAGGAGGACGGAATGAAGACCCTCAATGATGCGGAGCAGACCCTTACGGGCATCTACACCGCCTGGATGAGCAGCGGACTGTACAGCGGTTACCTTACCCTGTGTCCTGACATCCAGTCAGACCTTGTCTATGCCGTCCAGGGTAATACCAATCAGTACGGTACCCTCTGGCTTTGGGACATCCGTTCGACCAATTCGGAGATAGAGGCGGTATATGCATCCCTTTATGCCGTGATCGGACGATGCAACTTCTTCCTCGACCAGGTGGAGGAACTCAGGGAGTCACTTACCGACGGAGATTCCATCCAGACCCTCGATTTCTATACAGGAGAAGTATACTGCGCAAGGGCTCTCGCATACTCGGAACTGATAAAATGTTTCTGCAAGGCTTACGACCCTGATACAGCCGAAAGCGGACTCGGAGTGGTGCTTTCGGACACATATTTCGGGGAGAAACCGAAGCAGCGTGCCTCTCTGTATGATTCATATCAGTTTGTTCTGAATGATCTTGCGAAGGCAGAGGAACTTCTGGATGCAGACTACGACTATTTCGACGCGGCCTACTTCACAAATGCCGCAGCGCATGCAATCCATGCGAGAACCGCTCTGTATATGCAGGATTGGGAGACCGCTATTGCCGAGTCTACGAAACTTATCGATTCGGAGATGTTTGAACTCGCTTCAGCCAGAAGTTATGTGACTTCGACCCAGACATTCCTGGACTATCTCTGGACAAACGACTCGTCGTATGAGAACATATGGAGGATCGGATATACGGATACTTCATACGGTGGTGCCCAGGGCTCTGTCTTCCTGAACTTCACCAGCGACTATTACTATTATTATCCTGATTATGTGCCGGCGCAGTGGGTGCTTGATCTCTATGCTTCAAACGACATGAGGTACAATGCCTATTTCGCTACGCTTCAGACAGGATATACGCATTCCCTTACATGGCCTCTTCTGGTCAAGTACTATGGAAACGAGTCTCTTATGGCCAAACTCATCTACCATGTGAACATGCCTAAGCCTCTCAGGCTTGCGGAACAGTATCTCATCAGGGCCGAGGCCTACTGCAACCTTGCGACTCCGAATTTCAGCGCGGCATCCGCCGACCTGACAAAACTGCGTGAGGCACGCTTCTCCAGCGGAGGAAACATCTCGGTCAATGCATCCAACTGGCTTGAGACCATTTCCGATGAGCGTGTACGCGAACTCTATATGGAGGGCTTCCGTCTTCAGGACCTCAAGCGTTGGGGCAAGGGCTTCGAGAGAACTCCGCAGAGTCACACGCAGTCTGAAGGAAGTTCGCTCAAGATCGAGGCAGGAGATGCCCTTTTCGTATGGCCTATACCAAATCATGAGATAATCTCTCCGGGTTCTCAGATCCAGCCTAATGAAAGTAACAGATAAAACAGGGATATATGAAGCGGATTTTGAAATATATTGCACTTCCTTTCATAGCAGCCCTTCTTGCGTGCGGCTGCCAGGAAAGATATGTGACTTATTCAGATGCTGAATATGTCATGTTTGCCGATACTCTTGCCACTTATCCTGTGCAGCAGGATGTCGAGTGGTTCGCTATTCCGGTCGTTTCGACTGTGACAAGAGATTATGACCGTACCTTCGGAGTCGAAATCATCGACAAAGGCAACAATGCCATCGAGAATGTACACTACAGACTTCAGTCGAATACCATCACCATCGAGGCAGGGGAGAACCGTGCGGATGTGATGGTACATGGATATTATGACAACATAGGTGCTACGGATTCTTTGGGATTTGAACTTCGTCTTGTCATGAACGACAGGCTCGAGATGCCTCTGTACGGCAAGTCTACGAAGGCTGTTCTGATGAAGAGTTGTCCTTTCGATATCAATGATTTTACAGGATATTGTGTCCTTACATCGATGTTTCTCTATAATTATAGCCTTACAGGTTCGTATCAGAGGCTCGTATATACAGAGAAGCATCCTACCGAGGATAACACCATAATATGCCGCAGTTGGATCAATGACGGCTATGATGTGACGATGACCTTCCATCCGGAGGACCCTATGTCGCCTCTGGTGACCATGGATGAGGGGCAGATTGCGAGTGATGAGGCGTCGTTCTTCGGTACGACCCATGGTGATGACAAGATTCTTGTCAGAAGCAGCACGTTCTACGATTCGGTATTCTATCCGTGCGGAAGTTACCTCTATCTCTGGACGGAAATGTATGTCGAGAATCTCGGGACATCTGTCGGAACTGTCGGACATTTCTACAATATCATGGAATGGATCAGTGATGAAGAGGCAGAGCGCCTGAGGCTCGAAGAAGGAATGTAAATGATTTATAGGTAAGTAATTATGAGAATAAATTATATGTTAAGATCACTTGCTGTCCTGATGATGGGACTGGCTGTGACAGCGGTTTCATGTACCAAACCTGATGTCGATGATGACGGTGGCAAGGACGATGACAAGACTGAGGTTACGAAGGACAAACCTTCATTTCCGTCCTTTGTCGAAAATTATAATGTGAAGGCAGGAGAGACATTGACTCTCACCTTTACTCCGAACTATGACTGGAAGTTGGCTGTACCGACGGAAGTGCGCCAGTGGTTCTGGATCATTGACGGTTCGTTCAAGGTGTCTGAGTTGAGCGGAAAGGCGTCTTCCGGTGCTGTAACTGTAAAGATCGGCGTCTCTGAAACTCAGGATTTTGACAAGAACTATTCGTGTGAGGTGACCATGACAATGGACGGAAAGTCCGAGGTTGTTGCCAAATATATGCTTCCTGCCAAGGAGCGTACCCTTGATGTGTATGCTGCAGAGTGGGATGCGGACGGTAATCTCAAACTTGCCGGAGACGGTACATCGTATGTGTACTCGTCAACCGTAGCAGATAGGATCGATCTTAAATGGTCCGCAGCTGATGCTGATTTCAGGGCTCCGGTAAAGGTGGATGCGAATTGTCAGTGGACTGTGGACACCCCGTCGTGGGCGGTAGTGAATGTGCCGGAGAATACCGTTGGTACAGTGGAACTGGTGTTTACCGGAGAGTCTGTCGACGGTGCAAGCGGTGATGTTGTCTTCAAGGCCGGAGATTCAGTTCTCAAGACTCTCGGTGTAAGTATACCTTCATGCAAGGAAGTGAAGGTGTATTCTGCAAGGATGAATGAAGGAGAGTTTGAATATGGTGAAGACGGATATGTGTGGACCGATACTCCTGTCACAGAAGTGACCATGGCATGGCTTGGCTCTGATTTCCGAATGCCTGTCAAGATAGATTCGAAGTGTAATTGGACGATTGAACTTCCTGAATGGCTCTCTGCCGAAGTTCCTGAAAAGACAGCAGGCGAGGTGTCACTTACCCTTCTTGGAGTCCCTTCGAAGTATCCTCTTGCAGATGCTCAGGACAAGATCATCTTCAAGAGTGACGATGTGGTTCTTGCAGAGTTGGTTGCAAAGATTCCTGGCTGTCAGGACATCATGACATTCAGCATTGACATGAGCCTTACGGAACTGGATTATAACTATCTGGGTGAAGTCAATACTTCGACAGGATATATTGAAGGACCTGCGACAGGTCGCTTGAGCGGTGTCAGAGATGTGCGTGTCTTTGCTGTAGAGACGACCGAAGGCAAGGTGGGTGCTGAGAATCCTGACTGGTTCAAGGTAGAGATTTCAGGCTGGAACACCGCTTCAGATGCTGCCGTCATTCAGGAGAGGACATTGACTTTCAATGTTTCAGAAAACGACGGTGATGTGCGCTCGGCAGTGTTGTTTGTACTTCCTCCTAGTGTGACAGCCAAGGCTTCTGAACTTTTCGATACTGATGCATCTGTAATGGCAGAGTATGCGCAATATGCTGTCAATGTGAAGCAGGGGTCTCTGAACTATGATGAGTATATCACTGTCAATGTTACAGAAGATTATACCTTCGAAAAGGCTGCCGTTGCCAAGGCTTCCGAACTGACTGCTGCATTCGGTGCGACAGATTTCGTTTATGTGATGACTTATTCGACCCCTTACAGCCGAGACAATGCCTATATGACCATGGCTATTCCTTTTGATTCATACAAGGTGTTCTCTGCCGATGACAAGACGACTGACAAGTCTTCTTCTGCCGGATTCTGGCTCGCGTATACCAACAGTGGTGATTCCAACAATTATGGTGTCATCGACATGTATAGGGAGATGACACTTCCTGCTGCAGCACAGACGGGATATGTTGTGTTCTATAATGCATCATCTGAAGTCCTTGCCATCGTGGAATGTGTGTCTCCTTTCAAAGAGGAAGAAGATGTCACTCCTCCAGAAGAGGAAGAAGGTACATATGTAGATGCAGATGGAGACAAGGTTGTACCGGCGGAAGACTATTTTGTTGATGCAGAGGCTGCCAAGGCTGCTGGTGCTACACTCGTCAGACTTGTAGGTGGTGACACATATGACCTGGCGAAAGAGGAGATCAGTCAGGGTGCAGTCGCCCTCAAACTTACTCTCCCGGCTGATACTCCGATCGAGGTGGCGCTTCCTAAGTCATGTAAATATTACCAGATGCCTCAGGCACTGAGCAGTTACATCAAGGTGAATGGTGAGGACTATGGCGAGACTTCCGGAATGCTGGAGACCGGAATCAAGGCTGCTTCTATATCGATGACAAAGATAGAAGAGGATCCCGGTGTCATTCCGTTTGTCAAGTTCCATCAGAGTACTGCTCAGACCTACCCGTTCCTTATTGTTTATCTTTCACTGAAATAAAGGAAAACAACATTATGAAATTCCTAAGATTTTCCATACTGCTTGTCGTCGCCTGTCTGTCGGCCTTGACTTTCGGAAGTTGTACGAAGGTAGAGGAACCGGATTATCGTGAGCAGGTGTATGGCCATGTGCAGTTCAAGTTGTATAAGGAGGTATCGTATCCGGGTTCGAAGGCAGTCGTTTCTGAACTTGAGTACCTTGCCGATGTGACCAAGATCAAGGTCACGATGCGATATGGAGAGAATGACATCACTCAGACTCTTGTCATGCACTCTTCTGATGAGGCATCTGCAGAATTCGGTTTAAGGAGCGATAAACTCAAACTTCTTGCAGGTTCATATGAAGTCCTGACTTTCACCCTTTTCGACAAGAAGGACCAGGAGATATATGTAAGTACTCCTTCAGAGGCTCATGCTTCTTTCGAAGTGGTTGCAGGAGGCCTCTGTGTACATGACCTGCTTGCTTCCGCTGTCGAAAGGGGCAAGGTGCGTTTCTCTCTTGTCAAGGATATGTCTTCGTTTGAGGATATGCCTCAGGTGAAGGCCCCGTCTAAGGAATATACCTTTGATGAGATCGGATATGTTTCATTGACGGTCAAGACCGGCAATACCACTCTTCCTGCATTCGAGATGCTTCCTGCCGAATTCTCCATCCATTTCACTGATGACGAAGTGGAAGACGGTTACCAGACATCTTCATTTGTATGCGATACCCTTCTGAGTATCAGGGCCGGTGAATATCAGGTCATCAGATATGAGGTTTATGACGAGGGAAAGAAACTCCTTGAGTCGAACTCAGATGTAAGTGCATCCTTCTCTGTAGAAGACAACAAGACCACTGAGGCAGAAGTGCCTGTCAGACTTTATGAGAGCGCAGAGTATATAAAGGACTATTATGCGCTTTATGAGATATGGAAGGCCCTCCACGGTGAGGACTGGT
>CAZYCJ010000046.1:13491-15403 GCA_964645495.1 uncultured Muribaculaceae bacterium | reverse complement strand
CTATAAAAGCGAATACAGGAGTGCTGCTGACGGTGAATATATTCCGTCTGCGTGGGACAACAGATACATCCTCAATCTCAGTGCGGTGTACGACCTGCCTCGATATTGGAGCATCGGTGCCAAGGCCAGTGTGATAGGAGGGGCTCCATACACTCCATATGACGAGGAGGCTTCGTCGTACAAGACCGTATGGGATGCTGCAGGAAGGCCTGTCTATGACTATACGCAGTATAACGGGATGAGGCTGGAACCTTATTTCCAACTCGACCTTCGTGTGGACAAGAGTTTCTATTTCAGGAAATGGACGCTCGGTATGTATGTGGACCTTCAGAATGTGACTTTCAGCAAGATAGCGCAACCGACCGCATATCTGAGTACTGGGGTCATCGCGGATGCTTCAGTGCCTGTCGCTCAGCAGAGATACGAACTGGAAATGCTTGAACTGACGAGCGGTACCATCGTTCCTGCGATCGGGGTGACTGTAGAATTTTGACATTTATGGCCTCTGTTCGGTTTTTTCTGATTACATTTGTGTGATAACACGATGAATATGGACTATCAGAAGATTCTTGAGGATATCTATCAGGAGATACTTCCTTACGCGAAGGTCGGCAATCAGGCTGACTATATTCCTGCCCTTGCAAAGGTGGATCCGGATCAGTTCGGAATATGTCTCCGTACTGTGGAAGGGCAGACATATACATATATGCAGGCGGACACAAGGTTTTCCATTCAGAGTATTTCCAAGGTCTTTGCCATTGCGATGGGCTTGTCATTGAGGGGCGAGAACATATGGAAGAAGGTGGGGAAGGAGCCGTCCGGCACAGCATTCAATTCCCTTGTGCAGTTGGAGATCGAAAAAGGTATTCCGCGCAATCCGTTCATCAATGCGGGTGCGATCGTTGTCGCCGACATTCTGATGAGTGAACTTGACGATCCGGAAGGGGAGTTCCTGAAGTTTGTCCGTACTCTGTGCAAGGACGAGTCGGTTGACTATAATATGGAAGTGGCTCATTCTGAGCGCGAAAAAGGCTATCTTAATGCTGCGATTGCGAATCTTCTTAAATATCATGGCACTCTGGAGAATGATATCGAGGATGTGCTGATGTTCTATTTCAAGATGTGTTCTGTGGAGATGAGTTGTCGCGAACTTGCTCTTGCTTTTCGTGCTTTCACCTGTCACAAGGATTTCAATTATGCGGGCTATCGCCTGACGGTGTCTCAGGTCAAGCGCCTTAATGCTGTGATGCAGACTTGCGGGTTCTATGATGAAGCGGGTGAGTTCTCATATCTTGTCGGTCTTCCCGGAAAGAGTGGCGTCGGAGGGGGTATCGTGGCCATTCATCCTATGAAGTATTCTGTAGCGGTATGGAGTCCGCGTCTTAATCAGAAGGGCAATTCAGTGATGGGGATGAAGGCTCTTGAACTGCTGACAACCTATACCGAAGAGTCCATTTTTTAAGAAAAACACATTCGTCGGAATTCTTCATGAGTGTCGATTTGATACTTTTGAGGCTCTGAAATTTGCAAATCCTAAATTTTGCTGTGTCGGAATTTGGGATTTGTCTTTTTTGTGGCGCTTGTTGTGAGATTATGAAAATTTCTCGCGAAATGGTTCGTAAATTTATTTTCACCATTCGTCGCAGTTCTTTGGAACAGTTATTGCTATAATCGAAAAAAGCAGTACCTTTGCATCGAGTTGATCGGAGAGTGTTTCTGAAACTCTCACAACTTATTGGTTATTAGTTTTAGTGTTATTAATTATGTGGTTAGTATGAGACGTCCCCGCGCGAGCGGCGAAGTCTCATTTATTTAGTATTCGGCGAGAGGGTTGCCTTGGGCGAGCCAGGTACCGATGACTTTGACGTAGTGGAGGTTGTGCATGTCGGTGCCCCAAAAGGAGACGAGGCCT
>CAZYCJ010000046.1:0-13391 GCA_964645495.1 uncultured Muribaculaceae bacterium | reverse complement strand
CTCCGTCGTCGATTCCGGGGAGGATGTGGCTGTGGAAATCGAGTTTCATCAGTCAATGAATTTAAGAAGTTCGTCATATACCAGATGGACAGGCAGGCCCATGATGGTGAAATATGATCCTTCGATCTTGTCGATCCCTATGTATCCGATCCATTCCTGGATGCCGTAGGCACCTGCTTTGTCGTATGGCCTGTAGTTATCCACGTAATACGCTATATCGTTGTCGGATAATTCCTTGAAATATACAATTGAAGTGTCGCTTGAAGTCCTGCATCGCTTGATGTCACGCAAGGTTATGGCGGTGATGACCTTGTGTCCGCGACCGGAAAGATGACGGAGCATGTCTATGGCTTCTTCGCGTGAGTGAGGTTTGCCCATGACCCTTTCACCACATAGTACGAGAGTGTCAGAGGTGATCAGTATCTCATCATTCTCCAGTTTCCTGTGGAATCCATAAGACTTACCTTCAGAAAGCACCTCAGGAATGCGCTCATGAGGTGTGTCCGGGCTATAGACTTCCTCGAAGTTGTTCCCTGTGTCTACTGTAAATTCTATGTCAAGTCCTGCCAGAAGTTCCTTTCTGCGCGGCGAATTGCTTCCGAGTATGATTTTCTTTCCCTTGGTGTCCATCATATAATGAATAAGGCCACAAAGTTAAAGTATTTTCTTTACAAGAGAGAACATTTTGTATGGCATGTAGCGGAAAGGAAGATCGATCCATGTTCCGGTGGAAATGATGGATCTTGTATGGCTGAATGCCTCGAAACTGTCCTTGTCGTGGTATCTGCCCATTCCCGAATTGCCTACACCTCCGAAAGGAACATTCTCATTTGCAATGTGCATGATCACATCGTTGATGCATCCGCCTCCTGAAGAGGTCCTTCTGATGATGTCCCATCCGTCGGATTCCTTTCCGAAATAGTAGAATGCGAGAGGCTTTTCTCGGCTTGTGACGAAATCGATGACTGTTTCCTTGAAGTCTCCGTCGATGGTGATGACAGGGAAGACAGGGCCGAAGATCTCTTCAGTCATGAGAGGGGAGTCAAGGGCCACATTCTCTATGAGGGTCGGCTCGATGAAGCGTTCCGAAGCGTCGTATCGTCCTCCGTAGATGATGTCTCCGTCCTTGAAGTAGCCTGTGACACGTTCGAAAGCCTTGTCATTCACCATTCTCACATAGTGTTTGTCAGTCTTGATGTCTCCGCCGTGGAGTCTGCTCACTTCTTCGCCGAATGCCTTGACGAATGCATTCTTTATGTCCTTGTGTATCAGAATATAATCCGGTGCGATGCATGTCTGCCCGCTATTGAGGGTCTTGCCCCAAGCAAGCCTTTTTGCCGCAACCTTGATGTCTGCTGTCCGGTCGATGATGCACGGACTTTTGCCTCCGAGTTCAAGAACCACCGGGGTAAGATTTCTGGCGGCTGCAGACATGACCGTCTTTGCAAGTGCCGGGCTGCCTGTAAAGAAGATGAGATCCCATCTCTGGTCGAGAAGAGCGGCATTTACATTTCTGTTTCCCTGAACCACAGCGATATATTGCTCCTCAAAGGTCTCGGCTATCATTTCCTCGATCACCTTTGATACTGTCGGAACATATGGCGATGGTTTGAGAACTGCCGTACATCCTGAAGAAATCGCTCCTACAAGAGGGTTCAGCAGGAGTTGGACAGGGTAGTTCCAAGGTGAAATGATCAGGGTGTTTCCGAGAGGTTCCTTGACGATGTAACTCCTTGAAGGAAAGAGTTTCAAAGGGGAGTATGCCCTCTTCCGTCTTGCCCATCTGCCGATGTTCCTGAGGTGGGCGCGGATCTCTGCCTTCACTATGCTTATCTCTGTCAGATAGGCCTCTTCATATGACTTGTGCAGGTCTGTCCAGAGTGCGTCGCAGAGTTTTCCTTCCCACTTTTCCATCGTAGTACCGAGCCTGCGGAGCATTTCCTTCCTGAATTTGATGTCAAGGGTGGCACCTGTCTTGAAATATGACTTCTGTGCCTGTACAATACTTATTATCTTTTCTGTAGTCGTGTTTTCCATCATCTTGCCGTTATGCTATGGGACAAAGTTAATTCTTTTTCCGTAACATCGATGCCTGTCACGATGCTTTGGAGTCCGCGGCCTTTGCTGCAGGGCGACGGCCGGTGAATTCGTCCATTGTATGGTATATGCCGAATACCTGGCCGAAGAAGAAGTCGAACACCCTTGTAGGAAGTATTGCCTGCCAGAAGCGGATGAAGTGGAAACCGAAAGGAATACCTTTGAATGTCTTGTTTCTTTCAATCGCCCGGATGACTTTCCTTGAAGCATATTCCGGCTTAAGGATAGGGATGATGCGAGACTTTACGCCGTCGAACATGCCGGTGTTGATATAGTATGGTGCCACTGTCGTGATGTGGACATTACTCTTCATTTCCTGAAGTTCGATTCTTACGGAATCCGACCATCCTATCGCGCCCCACTTGCTTGCGGCATATACTGACATTTTCGGATTGGCCAACATTCCGCCTGCAGAGGCGATGGTGCAGATGTGGCCGCTGTTGCGCTGTATCATGCCAGGAAGTACTGCGCGGGCAACGAACATCGGCGCTATGGTGTTTATATTCATCGTGCGGGTGATCTCATCCGCAGTCATCTTGTCGAAAGTCTTGTTGCTGGTGACGATGCCGGCGCAGTTGATGAGGATGTCGACCTCTCCACATTCCGAAACCACCTTGTTGTGGCCCTCCGTGACCAGATCATTTCTCGAAACGTCCACCACATATCCCCTTACCTTACCGTATTTGCTGAGTTCTGCTGATGCCGATGCTATGCTCTGTGGGTTTATGTCCCAGATGATCAGGCACTTGGCTCCTTTCTCCAGTGCCATTCTTCCCATGATCTTTCCAATGCCGGATGCTCCTCCGGTGATCAGTACGTTTGTGTTTTCAAATTTCATGTCTTCAAAAATTTGGCGCAAAGGTATCGCAATAAAAATACCGACTGCATTTTGCAGTCGGTAATGTCGTAAAACCCTCCGATTCGTTGTGAATGTGAGGATTATGTGGTGAAAATTCTGGCGGGTGTGGTGAAATCGGGTCAGAAATTGCGTTTATAGTCCTGAACGTCAAGGGCCCAGGTTCCCTGGGCTTTCATGACCATCTCAATCGATGACCTTGCGCAGCCTTTTCCTCCCGGACGGTCGGAAACGAGATCGGCGATTTCCTTCACTTCGTCCACGGCATCGCACGGGCAGACTCCGCATCCGCATTCCGCCATGACGGGAATGTCCGGAAGGTCGTCTCCGAAATACATCACTTCATCATGCGCAAGTGTGTGACGGGTACAGAAATCTTCAAAGTCCTCTATTTTTGCACGGGAACCGAGATAAACATCCTCCGGTTTCACGCCACATGACCTGAAACGCTGTCTGATGCTTTCGGAACGGCCACCGGTGATGACCCCGATGTGATATCCGTGCATATAAGCCATGCGCAATGCAAATCCGTCCTTGCAGTCGAAGGTACGGTACAATTCGCCGGAAAGGTCTGCAAGGACTCCTCCGTCGGTCAGTACTCCGTCGACATCGAAGACAAAGGCCTTTATTTTCTTGAGTCTTTCTTTCATGGCAGGTTATGATTTGGCGCCGCCTCCGAAGCCTCCCATCGGGAATGTGGCCTTTGGTTCGCCTCCGAGGGTGATCTGGCCATGCTGGCTTTCATACTTGTTGATGTTGTCCTGAAGGGCAAGGAAGAGACGTTTTGCGTGCTCCGGGGTCATGATGATGCGGTTGCTCACTTCCGGTTTTGCAATTCCTGGAAGCATTGTAGCGAAGTCGATTACGAACTCGCTGTGAGAGTGGGTGATGATCGCGAAGTTTGAGTATGAACCCTTTGCTACTTCAGGTTTGAGTTCGATCTTGAATTCTTTTTCGTTTGCCATAATATCGTTTGTTTAGTCTGTCAGTGCAAAGTTAGTGAAAAAATTGCTATCTTTGCATGATTGCGCGTGCTTTCATCGGTGGTGCGAGGCAATGGATTGATTAATAATTAAATAGAATATAATATATGGAACTGCCAGCAAAGTATGATCCTGCCTTGACGGAGGATAAATGGTATGCCTATTGGCTTGAAAACAAGTTTTTCCACTCGGAACCGGACGAAAGGGAACCGTATA
Source organism: uncultured Muribaculaceae bacterium (assembly GCA_964645495.1). Classification (GTDB taxonomy): domain Bacteria; phylum Bacteroidota; class Bacteroidia; order Bacteroidales; family UBA932; genus Cryptobacteroides. The sequence goes on along the minus strand of CAZYCJ010000046.1, from coordinate 9,239 downwards.
CTGTTGTGATTCCGCCGCCAAATGTGACGGGAATCCTTCATATGGGACATGTGCTGAACAATACCCTGAACGATGTGCTTGTACGTAAGGCAAGAATGGACGGCAAGAATGCATGCTGGGTGCCTGGTACAGACCACGCGTCTATCGCTACCGAGAACAAGGTGGTGCAGAAACTTGCCGCTGAAGGAATAAAGAAGGAAGACCTCACACGTGAGCAGTTCCTCGAGCATGCATGGGAGTGGAAGGAGAAGCACGGAGGCATCATCCTCAGCCAGCTCCGCAAACTCGGTGCATCGTGCGACTGGGACAGGACTAAATTCACTATGGATCCTGAACTCAGTGATGCCGTGATCAATACTTTCGTATACTTCTATAATAAAGGATACATCTACAGGGGAGTACGCATGGTCAATTGGGATCCTGTGGGACTCACTGCGGTCAGCGACGAAGAGGTCGTGCACAAGGATACCGTCAGCAAGTTCTACCATTTGAGATATTTCATCTCTGACGGCAACGGCAATCCTACCGACAAGTACATCATCATCGCGACGACCCGTCCTGAGACCATCATGGCGGACGCTGCGGTCTGCATCAATCCTGAGGATGAGAGATATCACTGGCTCAAGGGAAAGAAGGTGCTCATCCCTCTGATCAACAAGGAGATTCCTATCATTGAGGACAGCTATGTGGCTATGGACTTCGGTACAGGATGTCTTAAGGTGACTCCTGCTCATGATGTGAACGACTATGAGATCGGAAACCGCCACAATCTTCCTGTCATCGACATCATAGACGACCATGGCTGTCTGAATGAAAAGGCTCAGATCCTTGTGGGTGAAGACCGTTTCGATGCCCGCAAGAAGATCGTGAAGATGCTCGAAGAGGCAGGAAACCTTGAGAAGATGGAGGATTACACATCTCCTGTCGGTTATTCTGAAAGAACCAATGCCGTTATCGAGCCAAGGCTCTCTATGCAGTGGTTCCTCAAGATGGAGGCGCTTGCAAAGGACGCACTGGAGTCTGTGGAAAGCGGCAATGTGAAGCTTATTCCTGACAAATACAGAAATACCTATCGTCACTGGATGGAGAATGTACGTGACTGGTGCATCTCTCGTCAGCTCTGGTGGGGACAGAGGATTCCTGCATATTATCTTCCTGACGGACAGGTGGTTGTGGCTGCTGATGAGAACGAGGCTCTGGCCCTCGCTCAGAAGATAGATGCCAATCTGACTGCCGCAGACCTTCGTCAGGACGAGGATGTGCTTGATACATGGTTCTCTTCATGGCTCTGGCCTATTTCCGTATTTGATGCGGACAAGGCAGGACATCCTGAGGCAGAACCTAACAAGGATCTTGCTTACTACTATCCTACAAATGACCTTGTCACAGGACCGGATATCCTGTTCTTCTGGGTGGCAAGGATGATAATGGCAGGAAACGAGTTCATGAACGATGTTCCTTTCCGCAATGTATACCTCACCGGTATCGTCCGTGACAAACTTGGCCGCAAGATGTCCAAGACTCTCGGAAACTCGCCGGATCCGCTTGACCTTATTGCAAAATATGGTGCTGATGCGGTACGTCTCGGTATGCTTCTCTGCAGTTCGGCCGGAAATGACATCCTTTATGATGAGTCACAGATCGAACAGGGAAGAAACTTCAACAACAAGGTCTGGAATGCCTTCCGTCTTGTCACAGGTTGGACTGTCGATGCCGCTGCGAAGCAGCCTGAGGCATCTGCAGTAGCTGTCAAGTGGTTTGACAACAAGTTGAGCCAGGTGATCGAGACTGTTGAAGACCATTTCAGCAAGTTCCGTATTTCCGATGCTCTCATGACCATATACAAATTCTTCTGGGATGACTTCTGCGCATGGTATCTTGAGGCTGTCAAGCCTGCGTATGGTGCAGGTATCGATGCCGCTACCCATGAGGCTACCCTCGGATATTTCGATGCACTTCTGAGAATGATCCATCCTGTCATGCCTTTCATCACAGAGGAACTCTGGCAGAATATGGCTGAGCGCAAGACCGGGGAGACGATAATGAATCAGAGATATCCTCAGGCCAAGCCATACGATGCTGAATTCATCGCTGCATTTGAGATGGCATGCGAGGCCGTAGCCGGCGTCCGCAACATCCGTCAGAGCAAGAATCTCTCGCCAAGAGAGTCTCTTGACCTCAAGATCAAGGGAGCATTCCCTTCTGAGGTCCTTCCGGTTGTAGTGAAACTTGCCAATGTTTCAGTAGGAGAAGCTGAAGGGGATATGTCTGCGGCACAGCGATTCATGGTGAGGACTGTGGAGATGTTTGTTCCTCTTACCGGGCTTGTCAATGTTGAAGAGGAGATCGCCAAACTCGAGGCGGAACTTGCATATCAGCAGAAATTCCTCGACAGCGTGCGTAAGAAACTCTCCAACGAACGTTTTGTTGCCAATGCTCCTGAGGCTGTGGTCGCTGTGGAGCGGAAGAAAGAGTCAGATTCGCTTTCAAAAATCGAAAGTATTACCTCTGCTCTCAATGCATTGAAAAATAATTAATGAAACATTTAAGTTTAGGCTTATAACATTTTTGTTATGATGAAATCTGAACTATTTCTTGATGTCAGATACTACGAAACCGACCAGATGGGCATCGTGCATCACTCTAATTATGTGAGATATTTCGAGTGCGGCAGGACAGACATGCTTAAAAAGATCGGCCTGCCTATTGAGAAGATCGAAGAGTCAGGAGTAATGCTTCCGGTCGTCTCCGTGGAGTGCCGGTATAAGGTCCCTGCAAAACTTGGAGATACTCTTCGTGTCGTGACCTCTATAGATGAGGTGCCTCGTGCCAGACTGGTGATAAGGAACGAGGTCTTCAACCCGTCCGGACAACTGGTCTGCGAAGGAAGTGTAGTTCTCGGTTTCATAGATGCGGTAAGCAGAAGGCCGGTAAGATGTCCGGAAATGCTGGTAAAGATATTTGAAGATAACATTAACAACTGATAATATGAATTACATCGTGTTTATGCCGCTTGCCATCCAGGGATGGGAGTGGATCATCATTGCTCTTGTAGTGCTTCTTCTTTTCGGTGGCAAGAAGATTCCTGAACTCATGCGCGGTCTTGGCAAGGGAGTCAAAAGTTTCAAGCAGGGAATGAAGGAGGTCGAAGAAGACATAAATGAGATAAAGAAGGATATCGAGTCTGACGATTCGGATAAGAAGTAAATGACAGAACAGACGATGACATTCTGGGATCATCTTGAGGATCTCAGGAAAAGTATAATGCGTATGGCCGGAGTGTATGTACTTACGGCCATAGTGTTGTTCTTTTTCAAGGATTTCCTTTTTGATGATGTGATTCTGGCCCCTTCGAAGAGTGATTTCTTCTTCTACAGGCTTGCCGGACTGGACTTCTCATTGTCTCTTGTGAATATTGAGGTATCGGCTCAGTTCATGATACATATGAAGGTCACTTTCATTTGTGCATTGATACTGATATTCCCTTATCTGGTCTTTGAATTGTGGCGTTTCGTGGCTCCGGCTCTGTATGAAAGGGAAAAGGGAGCGGTGCGAGGAGCTTTTTCCTTTGCATCCATCCTGTTCTATCTCGGCCTTGCTGTCGGATATTTCATCATCCTGCCTGTAATGCTCAATTTCTTTGCCGGATATCAGGTAAGCGCAGATGTTCCGAACACGTTTTCACTGAGTTCGTATATTTCCCTCTTCACATCGACCATCATGACTTTCGGTCTGGTCTTCGAGTTCCCTACGATAGTGGCGATATTGTCTGCCTTGGGGCTGGTGACGCGTGATATGATGAGGGAGTATCGCAGGCATGCGATATGTGCCGTAGTTATCGTGGCAGCGCTGATCACTCCTTCAGGAGATCCGTTCTCCCTTCTTGTCTGTACCGTACCTTTATATATACTGTATGAATTCAGTATACTTGTCTGTAATAAGTAGTGTATGATTTCGATTAACAATCTGACTGTGGCGTATGGCGGGTTCACCTTGCTGAATGAAATCAATTTTCATATCAGTGAGAGTGACAAGATCGGCCTTGTGGGAAAGAACGGTGCCGGCAAGTCGACGATTCTTAAACTTATATGCGGTCATCAGACGCCGACAAGTGGAAAGGTGGCCGTTCCGAGCGGAGTGAAGATAGGTTATCTTCCTCAGATCATGGAGCATCACCGTGGTCGGAGCGTCATTGAAGAGGCTATGACTGCTTTTTCGGATATGTTTACGGAAGAGGATGAACTTGAGCGGATTACAGTGGAACTGTCGGAGCGTACGGATTATGAGTCCAAGGCATATCAGGATCTGATCATACGCTTGAACGAGATCAATGACAGATTAAGTTATACCCGTTCGGACAATCCGCAGGTGCAGGCGGAGAGGACTCTGATTGGTCTCGGGTTCAAATACGAAGAGCTGTCCCGTCCCACCGAGACCTTCAGTCAGGGCTGGAACATGCGTATCGAACTTGCCAAGATTCTGCTTTCCAAGCCGGACGTCCTTCTGCTTGACGAGCCCACCAACCATCTTGACATAGAGTCGATCGAATGGCTTGAAGGCTATCTGAAGGAATACCGTGGTTCTCTCGTGCTGATATCCCATGACAGAAAGTTCCTGGATAATGTCACGACAAGGACTGTGGAGATCATGGTCGGAAGAATCCATGATTATAAGGTTCCTTACAGCAAGTATCTGGAACTCAGGAAAGAACGCCTTGCTCAGCAACAGGCTGCCTATGAGAACCAGCAGAAGATGATCGAAAAGACAGAGGAATTCATAGAGAAGTTCAGATATAAGCCGACAAAATCCAATCAGGTGCAGTCCCGCGTAAAGCAACTCGAGAAGTTGGAGAGGATCGAGGTGGACATCGAGGACAGGTCGACTCTTTCTGTGAAATTCCCTCCTGCGCCTCGTTCGGGAGATATTGCCTATAAGGCGGTGGACATGAAGGTGGGATACGGGACGAAGGTTGTCTTTGAGGATGCTCAGATAGAGGTGCGCAGGGGAGAGAAGGTGGCGCTTGTGGGCAGGAACGGAGAGGGAAAGACCACCCTGATGCGTGTGATAATGCGGGAGTTGGATCCTATGGCCGGAGAGTCCAGAGTCGGGTATAATGTAAATATCGGATATTACGCTCAGAATCAGGAGGATATACTTGACAAGAATGATACTGTCTTCGGTACTTTGGATAGGATTGCTGTGGGAGACATCCGTCTGAAACTGAGGGATATCCTTGGCGCATTCCTCTTCAAGGGCGAGGATATTGACAAGAAGGTGGCTGTATTGAGCGGTGGTGAAAGGGCGCGTCTCGCGATGGCGAAACTCATCCTCAAGCCGTACAACCTTCTGGCTCTTGACGAGCCTACCAACCATATGGATATCCGCTCAAAGGATATTCTGAAACAGGCCTTGAAGTCTTATGACGGAACTTTGATCATTGTTTCGCATGACCGAGACTTTCTTGATGGGCTTGTCGACAAGTTGTATGAGTTCAGGGACGGAAAGGTGAAGGAGCATCTCGGAGGTGTGCAGGAGTTCCTTGATCGTAGGAAACTTGAGACTTTGAATGAACTCGAGAGGCATTATAAGCCTGTTCAGGAGGAGAAGCCGGTGGAGGCGGTGCAGAAGAAGGAGGAGGCCAAGCAGGAGTACCAGGCTAAGAAGTATGTATCTAAAGAAGAAAAGAAGATAAGGAGTCGTATTTCATTCTTGGAGAAGGGTATAGAGGAGATAGAAAACAAGATGAAGGAGATTGAGGCAGTTCTTTCGAATCCTGGTGCCGGTGATGATGTTATGGAGTTGACAAGGGCTTATCTGGAGAATAAGAGGGAGTTGGATTTCAAGATGGAGGAATGGGAAAAGTTGAATGAATCTTTGGAATAATTATATGGAAGAGAAGAAAATGCAGTATCTGTTCGGGATGCATCCGGTGCTGGAGGCAGTCAGGGCAGGAAAGAAGTTTGACAAGGTGCTTTTGAAGCAGGGACTTGAGGGAGGACAGTTCAGAGAACTGCTGGAACTCCTGAAGGTGAACGAGATTCCTTTTCAATTTGTGCCAGGCGAAAGGCTCAACAGGGCTGTGAGAGGATCACATCAAGGAGTCCTTGCGTATATTTCGCAGATTGAATATGTTGATATAGAGCAACTTGTCAATAATGCTCTCGGATGCAGCGAGAATCCTCTGCTCGTTATTCTGGACGGTGTGAGCGACGTCCGTAACCTAGGAGCGATCGCCCGCAGCCTTGAATGTGCCGGAGGCCATGGCATTATTGTTCCTGCCAAGGGAGGTGCGGCGATCAATGCTGATGCAGTGAAGGCATCTGCCGGTGCATTGATGAGGATAGATACCTGCAAGGTGTCGAATCTGAGAGTTGCTGCATATTACCTCAAGCAGAGCGGTTTCAGATTAGTTGCCGCTACAGAAAAGACTGACCGTCTTATCTATGATGTGGACATGACAGGTCCTTGCGCCATCATCATGGGATCTGAGGGCAAGGGTATCTCACAGTCGATGTTGGATCTCGCCGATGACAAGGCTGCTATCCCAATGGCCGGAGAAATAACCTCTCTTAATGTCTCTGTTGCATCGGCTGTCCTTATGTACGAGGCTGTTCGTCAGCGCATTAAATAAGGTCATGTTTGTACTTGACTCACATTGCGACACCCCTTCGCAGATTCTGCGTCTAAGGGATATGTCAAAAGATAATGATCATGCTCACGTCGATTTTCCCAAACTGAAGCGAGGGGGAGTCGACGGTGCTTTCTTTGCCATTTATGTCCCGGGATCCTTAAGTGCCGGGGAAGCCTTCTCATATGCTGACAGACTTCTTGAAAGTCTTGAAGAGCAGATGAGGAGGAATCTCGGAAATGCTGCCTATGCCACGACAATGAATGAGGCTTTCGCAAACAAGGAGAAAGGCCTGTTTTCCGTATTCGCAGGCTTGGAGAACGCCTCGCCTATAGGTAATGATATCAATAAGGTCAAGTATTTCTATGACAAGGGTATACGATATATTACTTTGTGTCATTCTTCAGATAATCAGGTGTGTGATTCCTGCTCATCTTCTGTGAAGACTTGGGGTGGCCTCAGTCCTTTCGGCAAGGAGGTTGTGGCGGAAATGAACAGATTAGGCATCCTTGTGGACGTATCTCATGTGTCTGATGACACTTTCTATGATGTTCTTGAATATTCTACCGGACCGGTTGTTGCGACTCACTCATGCTGCCGTGCTCTTGCTGCTCATCCTCGCAATATGACTGATGATATGATTCGTGCTCTTGCCGCTGCCGGTGGTGTGATACAGATAAACTTCTATCCGGTGTTTCTCGATGGTGGGTTTGCAGAAGTCCTGAAGCGTTCCGGTATTGAGGAAAGGGGAGTCGGAATAGAACGTGATTTCATCAACGACCCTGCTGACGAATGTAAGCGTAATGCCTGGAACATTATTCAAGATGAATTACAGAATCTACCGCGTCCTTCATATAAACGTATTGTCGATCATATAGACCATGTAGTGAGTCTTGTAGGTGTCGATCATGTCGGTATAGGGTCGGATTTTGACGGCATAGAAGTGACTCCTGAAGGATTGGAAGACATTTCGATGCTGCCGAAATTATTCGATGAACTTCGTGGCAGAGGCTATTGTGAATCAGATCTCGAAAAAATTGCAGGCCTTAACTTCTTCCGCTGCATGCAGCAGCAGTCTTTCAGGTAAAGCCGCTATTTCTTCTGGTGCATCACTACGATCGAAACTGCCACGAGAATCAGGCTGATGCCTATGATTGATTTAAGGTAGAGATGTTCATTCAGGAAGACCACTCCAAGTATCACGGCTGTCACAGGCTGCAGGGCACCGAGAATGGAGGTGAGTGTAGGGCCGATACGTCTTACCGCCTTCACTCCGGTAAAGTTCGATATCATTGTGGACCATAGGGCGAGTCCGAGGATATACATCCAGTTCCCGCCACCGGTGACCAATGTCAGTTTTCCTTCGAAGACAAAGGCGCATATTATAAAGTATATGGCGCTCAGCATCATTATCCATGTCGTGAATTTCACAACCTCTATCTTGTCAGCCCTTACTTGCTTCATCAGTATATAGTATGCGGCAAATGCAAATGCTGAGATAATCGAGCAGGTCAGACCCAGGGTAGTGTCACCGCCTTCAATGATAAGGCTGTTTCCTGAAGCCAGCAGGTAGACTCCGAAAATTGATACCGCGATCGCTATTATGTCGACAGGAGATTTCTTGTCTCCGAAAAACAGCATCATGCATATGGCTACGATGATAGGGTACATGAAGTTGATCGTAGATGCGATGCCGCTTGATATGTTTGCATAACCGATGAGCAGGGTGATGGAGGTGATGGAACGGAGGACGCTGAGAAGAATCACCTTCCATGCCTCGTCCCATGAGAGAAGCCGGAGTGTCTTCTTCTTGACGAAGGCATATATCATAAGTACAATCCCGGCAATGCCCCATCTGTATGAAAGCACATCGAAATTTGAGAGCCCGGCAGCAAGAAGACCGATGCTGAATAAAGGGGAGAAGCCAAAAGATGCGGAGGATATCGCAGCGTAAAATATGCCGTTGGTCCTAATTCGTCTCCTCTTTTTCTCGTATCTCGTGTGTGCAGTGCTCATAAATTATGCTTATTGTTTACAAAAATGTGTATAACAAAAATGTTTTACTCTAAAACAAATCTGTTTTAAATTATATATTTCAATTATTTAACTCTTTTGCAATTTTCTTCCTCAAAAGGTTCAGCGCATTTGAGGCAAATCGCTCGATATTGCGTTTTCTATCTCCTTTGAAGACCATATTGAATGTCTCTGTTCCCATTTGTGAACTGATTCCGATCCATACCAGGCCGACAGGCTTGGTTTCAGTGCCTCCCCCCGGACCTGCTATTCCCGATGTGGCGACAGCGAAATCGCTTCCGGTAAGGCGACGTACCCCATCTGCCATTGCGGCGACGCATTCGCCGCTCACCGCTCCATGTTCCTCTATTATCTCAGCAGGAACTCCCAGGACTCCTGTCTTTACACTGTTTGCATATGAGGTCACCGAACCAAGGTAATAGTCCGATGATCCCGGAACGGATGTGAAGAGAGACGAGATCAGGCCGCCTGTGCATGATTCCGCCGCGCTTACTGTCTTTCCGGCTTTTGCCAGCATGCGTCCTATGCATCTTTCAAGAGTGTCATCTTCTTCTGAATACATGGCATCGCCGAGAAT
>CAZYCJ010000045.1:0-15530 GCA_964645495.1 uncultured Muribaculaceae bacterium | reverse complement strand
TTTCAGGGGTCAGCGGCACTTGGGCTTCGGGGGTCACACGCGCGGGGCTTTTCCACTTGACACGTCCGGACCGTCTGAAGAATCACAACAGCGTAAGACGCACTGCCAAGCCTGCAACTACTCCACAACACGAAGAAGAAACCCTTACACTCTTTTGATCTTATGAAACCTAAGACAAGACTACAGAAAAGGGTCTATGAACTCCATAAGACCCTTCCTAAGCTCACTCAGGATCAGACAGAATGGGCGTTGAATCATTGTTTCAAACATTATTTCATTCATAGGAGGTCCACCAGAGAATACATCTGCACAGACTGCAATCATCATTGGAAATCAGATGTCACGCCAGATGTCTGTCCTCATTGCAGAGCGACATTGACCTTCTGCGACAATTCTCGTAAGAAAGTATTCAAAGACTGGAATTATTACTCGATCATCCAAACCTGTCAGGAATTTACAGTCATCCGCATATTGAATTTCATAATCGCGTAAGTTTGTTGCGTACAATCATCATTTTTTTACAAAACTGTTGTTTGTGCGCAACATTTTTTGTTATCTTTGGCTCATAAAAAATGAAGATATGGATGCTTTATTCAGAAAACACGACAGGCTATTGGCTAACACATCAATGAAGATTATCCGTGAAAAGATGGATCAGATTCATTGGAATGCGCAAATCATAAGTATTATGGGTCCTAAAGGAGTCGGTAAATCCACGCTTATCAAACAGCATATCAAGCAGAACTACCAGCCTGGAGACCGAAGCGTTCTATATTGTTCAGCAGACACGGTTGACTTTTCTACGAGAACATTGGTAGGGCTTGCAGAGGAGTTCCATATTCACGGTGGAGAACTGCTCGTCATTGATGAGATCCATAAATACAAGCCTGGGACAATGGACTGGAGCAGGGAAGTCAAAGAAATATATGAACTTTTCCCATCTCTCAAGCTCATTGTAAGCGGTTCGTCTCTTCTCCAACTCAGAGAAGGTGATGCGGACCTTTCACGTCGTGCTATCAAATATACTATGCCCGGACTTTCATTCCGCGAGGCCCTGAAATTCTATCATGGGCTGGATTTTCCAAAATGGGAGTTGGAGGATGTTTTGTCACGCCCATACGAATTGTGGGAGATGGTAACATCAAAGTGTAAACCGATAGTCCTCTTCAAAGAATACCTCGAAAAAGGCTACTATCCATTCCTTCTTGAAGGTGAGAACGAATACTACACTCGTATAGAGCAAGTTGTGAACTACATCATAGAGACAGAGTTGCCACAGATATGTAATGTGGATGTCTCAAACATACGAAAGATCCAGGCACTGGTTAAACTCATAGCCGAAGAAGTTCCATTTGAGTTGAACGCTAACAAATTAGCTGGCTCATTGGAGATAGGACGTGATACTGTGGTCGAATATCTTAAGTATCTTGGTGATGCCAAGGTGTTTAATCTGCTTTATTCTGATAAAAAGAAGTTAGGTAAACTATCTAAGCCAGATAAAGTATATATGGAGAATCCTAACCTCCTGCATGCTCTTGCTCCGGGTAAAGTCGATATAGGAACAGCGAGAGAGTGCTTTGCTATCAACAGCTTGGCAGAATGTCATCGTGTAGAATATGGAAAGACACAAGGGGACTTTAAAGTAGATGGCAGATACATTTTTGAAATTGGCGGCCGAAGTAAAGACTTTTCTCAGATTGCCGGTCTCAAAGACTCATACATATTCGCCGACGATTGGGATATGCCAGATGGAGCAAAACTACCACTCTGGATGTTAGGCTTCATGTATTAAGAGTTATTGTTGAAATTTAGACGCTTATAGTGTTTTAGCCGGTAAAAACCGAGCATTTTTTATTTTATTTTCAACATCCGGCTCAATGGGGCATTCTGCCCCAGCCGCCGTGGCTTACCCCTGAGAAGTTTTTCATAGAGTTTGTCTGGCTTACGCCACCTTTCTCTCGTATTCTTCCCGATACTCGAGCGGGGATTTATACCCGAGCCTATAGATCAACCACTGCCGGTTGTAGTTGTCAACGAACTTACGGATGGTCTCGTTGGCCTCATCCAGCGTCTTGAAGTAAAATCCCGCTTGATTTGCATATCTTTTGATATTTCAATAATAAACCCTATTTTTGTACAAAAGTTATAGATATATCAATAGTATGTATGATGATATGAATACTCCATACGAGTCTATAATCTCACTTGGAGAAGCATTTGCAAAATACAGGAAGTCTCTAAAGATTTCGCAGCAGCGCCTGCATGAGAAAACCGGCATTTCAATCTTTACGATAAGCCAGTTCGAAAATGGAAAGGGACATGGATTGTCGCTTTCTCACTTTCTTCTGCTTCTGGATGCTGTCGGATTGGAGGTGTCATTAAGTGACCTGATTCCTATTGTCAGCGAGATTGATCCGGAGAAAATGTGGATGTTACAAAATAAGAAAGGAGGTAAGAAATGAATGGGAATGCAGTAAGAGTTGTTTTATGGGGAGAAACTGTAGGATATTTGACCTGGGATTCTTCTTCCTGGCGTACAACTACAGCAGTATTCAGTTTTGCCAAGGACTTTCTTGAAACGGGCCTTGATATATCTCCTTTAAGAATGCCTCTGGGATCCAATCTGGTGCAGTCTCGTCAAAGCATCAGAGGGACAAGCCCTAAAGAACGCTTTGGTGGCTTGCACCCTGTCTTTGCGGACTCTCTTCCTGACCATTGGGGAAACAGCATTTTTCGCAAATGGGCAGAAAGTCATAAGTTCAGCATGAAGAATGTGACCAGTGTAGATCTTTTGTCATTTATCGGTAAACGTGCGATGGGAGCATTGGAGTATGATCCGGCGTATATAAACGATGAGGATGATGCTTTTGATGTGAATGTGAACGAACTATATGCATTTGCGAAATCCGTTTTGTCCGAACGTGCAGAATTGACATTCGATGCAAATCACGAATTGTTGTGGGCTGACTTGGTGAAGTTAGGTACATCTCCGGGAGGTAAAAGGCCGAAGGCATTGATCGCTATAAATAACTCCGATGGCAGTATCAAATCTGGTCAGGCTCTTCTTCCTGAGGGATATAGATACTATATCCTTAAATATGACAATGAGTCAGATATGTTTCCGTATGCCCGTCTGGAATATGCATACTACAGGATGTGTTGCGATGCTGGAATACGAATGAAGCATTCCGAACTGAAGAGGTTTGATAAGTGTTCACATTTCATAACAGAAAGGTTTGATAGAACACCGGAAGGTAATAAAGTCCATATGCAGTCACTTGCTGCATTGACAGGTGGAGCAAACTCATACGAAGAAGCATTCAATGTTGTACGACGTCTCAAACTTGACTATGCAGATAAGGAACAGCTTTTCAGAATGATGGTATTCAATGTACTTGGAGGAAATATCGATGATCACGACAAGAACTTCTCATTCCTGATGGATAAGAAGGGATGTTGGTCTCTTGCTCCGGCGTACGATATGGTCTACAGCATAGATCCGAATACATTGGGAATCCAGAAAGGTCAGTTTATGAGCATCAAAGGAAAGGTGCTTGACATAACTGAAAAGGATCTCCTGGCGATAGCTAAAGAAAATGACATCAATAATCCTTCAGGAATAATATCAGACGTTCTTGATGTGGTGTCAAACTTCCGCTCGTATTGCAAAGCGGTTGAAATTAACGATATGACTTGCGATATCATGCAGAAGGAACTTAATGATAAGTATACTTCGTTCAAGTAAATTATAATTTACAATGTCCACGTTTTGCTATTTTATTGACACGATATTCTTTAAAAAGCAGAACTCGAATCAATACATGAGAGAATATTGGGTAGATATGAACCATAATAGTGTGCAATATATATCCTGGAAGGCCCTGCAGGCTACATGAAAAGCATGGCAAGGAGGCCGGCGGCGATTGCCACGACGCAGTTGATGATCTTTGCCCATACGAAACTCCTGCGGCTCTCGGCCAGAAGCGGAAGGCCTGCATGGCCGTCCTGTGAGATGGAACTCGCCAGCAGCACAGGGAAAGGCACGACGCCTGCAGCAAAAAGAGTCACGAAGATCATATGAGGACCGGACTCAGGAATTATTCCTATCAAGGTGGCGAGAAGTATCATCAGCACAGTGTTGTCGCTGATCCATCTGTCGACATCCACATACTGCATACCGATGCCCAGCAGCAGAAGCACACCGAAAGTCCATGCGAAGATGGTAGGAAGATGCCTTTTCACGATATGGTTCCACAGATGCTCGTCCACAAAATGGTCAGAAGCAAACAGAAGCACGAACAGAACGATCACACTCAGGCCGGCAAACAGCACATTCATCCAGTCTTCGCTCAGAAGATCTACATGGAATCGTTCATCCCCATGCGAATGCTCATGCGTACAATGCCCGTGCTCACAACAGTGTTCCACCGCCTCATGCGGATGTTCCTCATGGCCATGTGCGCCATGATCATGCCCCAGACGTCCCGTTGCAAGTGCAGCAATGAACACCGCCAGCCCCACGAACATCGCTATTCTCCTGTATCCGTAATGTCTCTTTCCCTTATGCGCCTCGCCGTCATGCCCGGCCATATCTGAATGATGACATCCGTCCGCTTCCGTTGCATGCACCACATAACCGTCATGGCAATCGGTCTGCGCACCGCACTCTTCATGCGACTTCATCGCACACTTTTTTCTATGTATACGGTCGTATATATGATCCGTCGCCACGCCGACGACAATCGCAAGCACAAACAGAATTGCGAAAAGCACCAGCGCCTGATCCGGTATCATCGCCAGCATCACGAACGCCTCATCTCCTGATGATGCGATCATCATCGCCACAAGCGCACCGAAACTGAACATCCTGTGGGTATACAGCGACACCGTCGCGAATCCTCCCATGCATCCCGGAACCGAACCCAGAAGCGACGCCACCACCACCTGACCGAACTTCGTCTTCCTCAAACCCTTGAACACCAGACCGCTCGACTCGATGTTCAACGACTCGATCATCATCATCATGACCACCACCAGTCCGGTGATCAGAATCGAATTCCTCAACGCCTCAACAATTATCTCCCACATACTCTTCTGCTTTATGTCTGTTAATTTCTTTTGTATTTATGCTTGAACAATTATTCAATATATCCTGCAACAAAAAGGTTCACGATCGGCCTGAGAGGGGAGTTCGTCGTCAAAGTGACGATGACAAGCGCCTCACCCACAGGCATATCCTTCGTATCGACATGCACCCTGAAAGTCACAGATTCCCCGGGAGCAGCCACAGGAATGTCACTATGCGACCAACAGCATGCATCCGCGTTCACGCGATAAACCCTGAACGGACTCTTGCCTTCATTCTTGAAAGTGTAAGACGCATGCACCGTAGCCCCCTTCTTCACCTTTCCGAACGAAAAAGTGCTCTCTTTGAACATCGGCCTCGGACCCTTGGCCCTCTCCTCGTCGGTCATGTCATTGAAGTTCTCCTTTGTGAACGCCCAGAACCCCAGCCTGCTTTCACCGTTGTCGTTGACAAAAGTCTTCCCGTTCACCACCGGAGTAGCCCAATACATGTTCTTTCCCCATAAGCCGCGGTCTGCAGACACGGTAAATGTCATCTCAGCCGTTCCGCGCGCAGGAATCGGATTCGGAGTCACCTTCACCTCCAGATTCGGTGACACGTCAGTAAAAGATACCGACAGCGGTGCATCGGACAGATTGGCCACCATCACCGCTTCGCTTTTATTTCCGCCCTGCTCGAGATTGCCGCACTTGTTCACATCGTCCTTGACTGCAAGATTCCCGAAATGAACCGGATACATCTCCTCCAAAGGTTTTTTCCTCTCCATGCTCACGCCCCTAAGTTTCAGAATCACCGGCTTCTTTACATCCGACAAATACACCGTAAGACTTTTGTCAAAAGGATACGGACCCTCATCATTGGAATATGTCACTGAAATTTTTCCCTCCTTTCCGGGACGGATCGGCTCTTTCGTCCACTCTACATCGGTACATCCGCACGTAGTCGTTACATTGTATATCACTGCAGGTTTGTCGCCGATGTTCTTCACTGTGAATGTGCAAGACACGGGACCGCTTCCGAGCATGATGTCACCGAAGTTATGTACCATCTTGTCGATCTCTATGCCGCTTCCGATCTTCTCCTGTGCCATGGCTGACAGACAGAATCCCGTCAGGACTATCAGATATGTATAAAGTCTCTTCATTTCTTTATCGTCAAAACATCGCAAAGATAAGACAAATCGTCCGATGTCTGTCTTTGAATATCGAAATAATTGACTAAATTTGCACTGTAAATGTCGTGACGGCATTGATACTGCAAGAAACATTAACAATTAAAGGATAACTGAAATGGCTTACAGAATTACAGAAAATTGCGCAGCATGTGGAACATGTCTGCCTGAGTGCCCGGTAGGCGCTATCTCTGAAGGTGACATCTACAAGATCGATCCTAATCTCTGCATTGATTGCGGAACATGCGCAGATGCTTGCCCTATGGGTGCTATCGAACCAGGCGAGTAATCGACGAGAGATTTTATAAAGAAGAGGTCGGAATCAATCAGTTCCGACCTCTTCTTTGATATAACAAGGAGGGCTGAGCCCTCCTTTGGATTATTCTGCAGGGAATGATGAGATGTTGATCACATTGCCCTGTGAGAGGAGTTCCTGAAGTGCAGCCTTGACATCCTCCGGAGTGAGGGCGTTCAGCGCAGCCTCGTATTCAGTGTCCTGATCGATTCCGAACTGATTCCAGATCTCAAGGCATTTCATCCAATAGTTGTTGGTGATGCGGGACTCAGGGATATTCTTCTTGAAGTTCTCGACAGCCATGTTGAAGTGCTCCTGTGACGGACCGTTCTCAGCGAGTTCCTTCAGACCCTTTACTGCGAGAGCGCTCAATTTCTCGACAGACTCAGGATTAGTGTTGAAGTAAACCTGACATACAAGTCTTTCCTCAGGGACCCTCTGAGCCACCATAGATGTTCCGACACCATAAGTACCGCCCTCATCTTCACGGATGGTCTTTGTATAGATCATGTCGATGACATAGTTCGCTGCTTCGAGAGCGACGCTCTTCTTTGTGTCTACAGGAACGTAAGCGGTATAAAGTTGGAGAACTGTAGACTTAGGTGCCTGCATCTTGAGTCTTACCTCCTCGTCAACCTGTCCCTTTGCAAATGAAATAATGTTGCCCTTGTTTACCTCAGTCGCCTTCTTGCCCTTAGGGAGAGAGCCGATATATTTCTCAACCATAGGCTTGAGAGTGTCGAGGTCAACGTTGCCGACGATAGTGACTGTCATGCCGGCTGCGTTCTTGAAGAGTTCGCGGTATACGCGCTCGATAGTGGCAAGGTCAGCCTTGGCAAGAGTCTCCTCAGTGAGATTCACTACGCGAGGGTTGTTTCCATAAAGGATGTTGTTCATCGCGATCTGGAACTGGAAATCAGGATTAGCCTTCAGGTTAGGAAGAAGGGCGTTGATCTGATTGATTCCGGTCATATATTCGTTCTCGTCAAAGCGAGGATCCGTATAGTAAAGGTAAACGATCTGAAGGGCAGTCTCAAGATCCTTTGGAGTACTCTGGCCGGATACACCGTGGCGCCTTGCACCGATGAATGGGTTTACATGGAGGGACTTGCCTGCGAGCATCTTGGGAACAGTCTTTCCTGCGAACTTCGAGATACCTGTGTTCTGGAGGTAGAGCGTCCAGATGTTGTCCTCGAATGAAGGCATATCCTCGGTTGAGATGAGGGTCTTACCTCCTTCCTGTGAGATGTTGAACATCACCTGATCCTTCTTGTGCTGTGTAGGGAGCACCACCACTTTCACACCGTTCTTGAGAGTCCACTCTGTCGCTCCGTAGATGGTTTCTGCACTCTTCTTTACCTTTGAACCCTTTAGTTCTGTGCTGATGAAAGGCTCGTTCACAGTCTCCTCGGCATTTGCCTGGATGTCAGCGGTCTTTACGGCAGCGATAGTGTTTCTTATCTCCTCTTCGGTAGGGATTACAGAACCCTCCTTTGACGGTCCGTTGTAAAGAACCACAAGGTTTTCGTCAGAAATGAGTTGTGCTGCAACCTGATTGAGGACCTGTGCATTGATCTGCGAACAGATGCCCTGAGCGAGCTGGAGAGCAAGTGCAGGATCGAGATAAGGCTTGTTTTCATAGAAGTTCTTGAGTAGAGGTTGCACGAAGTCTCCGTTCTTACGTGTAGGAGCAGCCTCGACAGCCTTCTCGTAGTAGTTGATGATATTCTCTGATGCACGCTGTACCTCGCCGTCGTTGAAGCCGAATCTCTTCATCTTCTCCACTTCTACGAGGAATGCAGAAAGAGCCTTGTCAGCCTCACCTTCCTTGAAGAGGACCTGACCTCTGGTCGCGTCGCACTCGTAGCATACAGGGTAGAAATAGAAACCTGCCTGAATGAATGGAGATGCAGGGTCTGCTGCGATGTCCGAGAATCTCTCTGACATGATCTGCTCTACATAATCCTTGATGAGCTCGGTCATGAAGCCTACGTCTGTGTTGTTGAACTGCTTAGGCATAGGCTCGCTTTTCCAGATGAGGTCGAAGTAAGAATACTGAGCCTCAGGGTCGGTGATGACGCCCACGATAGGCTCTACATTGTCAGGAATCTTCACGACCGGCTTCTCGTTCGACTCTGTAGGCACAGGAATGTCGCTGAAAAGGGTCTTGATTTTAGCCTCCACAGCGTCCACGTCAATGTCTCCGACTACGATGACTGCCTGATTGTCAGGTCTGTACCACTTCTTGTGGAAGTCGATGAGGCTCTGATACTCGAAGTTTGCGAGCTGGTCATATCCTCCGATGAGGGTACGCTTTGCATATGGAGTGTCGCCGAAGATGTATGGACGTGCAGCCATGTACATTCTCCAGTCCGCTCCGTCGCGTGAACGCTTCTCCTCAATGATGACTCCGCGCTCGTTGTCGATCTCCTCAGGTGCGCAGGTCACATAACCTGACCAGTCATGAAGGACGAGAAGGCATGAGTCCACGATGCTCTCCCTTACCACAGGGATGTTGTTGAGCATATACTGAGTCACTTCGAATCCGGTGGAAGCATTGATGTTGCGTCCGAACTCGGCTCCGATGCTCTGGAGATACTCGAGCATCGATTTTTCAGGGAAGTTCTTTGTTCCGTTGAAGCACATGTGCTCGAAGAAATGGGCGAGACCATCCTGATGATCCTCCTCCTGGTGAGAACCTGCGTCAGTAGCGATCCAGAATTCAGCCCTCTGTGCAGGCTGGTCGTTGTGGCGGATGTAATAGGTCAGGCCGTTTTCAAGTTTGCCTACCCTCACGGCAGGGTCGTTGGGGAGCGGTGTCTGTCCGAATGCAACAGCTGCGGCAAAGATCGCCGCAATGAAAATGAATAAACGTTTCATGTTTAAATCGGTTTTATGATATTGTTATTGATTTCATTCCATCATTTGACGCGCACTCGCGTCATAAACTACAAATATACGCAAAGATTCTTCACTTTTTACTATTTTTGCAAAAACAAATGCAGTCATGCTTCTACAGGATTTCAGACTAAAGGTCTTCGTTGCAGTCGCCGAAGAGAAAAGTTTCACCAAGGCGGCACTCCGTCTGGACGTCAGCCAGCCTGCCATAAGCCAGAATATAGCGGAACTGGAAAAGTCTCTCGACATGAGGCTTTTTGAAAGACTCAAAGGTGAAGTCCTCCTTACACCTGCAGGTGAAGTTTTCCTTGCACATGCCCGCAGACTTCTCGAAACAGGAGCTTCCTTTCAGAGACTTTTTGCCGGAATTCCGTCCGGAACCGTCCGCGTGGCAGCATCAGACGATGTCTATACATATTTCATAGCGCCACGTCTTGCCGACTTTTCCATAGTCCATCCTGATGTGGTATTCGAAAGAACCCTTCCCGAAGACGCCGATGCCGTTTTTGCTGTCCGCCCGTCTTCAGGAATACCGTTCGACACTGATTCTGAGGTTATAATGAAGATCCGTGTGTCTGCATCCCTGCCACCAAAAGAAATGGGCGACATTTCTGCCGCCCATGAAAACACTACTTATTTCGATCTTATATTCCGACCGACTCCGGCCTTTTCCCTGACCGGAATCTGTCGTGTCATAAGAGATTACTTCGCAAGTCTCTTGTAAGTCTCGAGTCTCAACTTAGCGAATTCCTCAGTCTTCCGGAGGAGTTCGTCTGCTGAATCAGGATACATCTTGTAAAGCGATGCGAAACGTACCTCTCCCTTGAGGAAGTCCTGGAACTTGCTCCAGTCAGGCTCCTTGCTGTCGAGAGTGAACGGATTCTTGTCTGTTCCCTCAAGCGCAGGGTTGAACCTGTAGAGATGCCAGTAACCGCACTCTACTGCAAGCTTCTCCTCCTTCTGGCTCAGACCCATTCCGGCCTTGAGACCGTGGTTGATACAAGGAGCGTAGCAGATCACGAGTGAAGGTCCGTCGTAAGCCTCAGCCTCCTTGATGGCGTTGAAATACTGTGCCGGAGATGCTCCCATAGCGACCTGTGCCACGTATACATATCCGTAACTCATCGCCATCATTCCGAGATCCTTCTTGCGCACTCTCTTGCCTGAAGCCGCGAACTTCGCGATGGCACCGGCAGGAGTTGCCTTTGAAGACTGTCCGCCTGTGTTAGAGTACACCTCGGTGTCAAGGACGAGGATGTTCACATTCTCGCCTGAAGCAAGCACATGGTCGAGTCCGCCGTATCCGATGTCATATGATGCACCGTCACCGCCGATGATCCACTGGCTGCGTGCAGGGATGAATGTCTTGTATTCCACGAGACCCTTGCATACGTCGCAGCCACAGCCCTCGCAGAGAGGAACCAGAGCGTCAGCAACTTCGCGTGTCACCTTTGCGTCATTCTTGTTCTCAAGCCACTTGGTGAAGAGAGCCTTCATCTCGTCTGTGCAGCATGAGCATGCAAGACCTTCCTCCATGAGGCGTGCTACAGTAGCGCGTGCTCTGTCAGAGCCGACCTTCATACCGAGACCGAACTCGCAGAAATCCTCGAAGAGTGAGTTGGCCCATGCCGGTCCGTGGCCGTTTGCATCCTTGCAGTAAGGTGCTGCAGGGAATGATGCGCCGTAGATTGAAGAACATCCTGTAGCGTTCGCGATCATCATATGGTCACCGAAGAGCTGTGTGATGGTCTTGATGTATGGAGTCTCACCGCAGCCTGCGCATGCTCCAGAGAATTCGAAGAGCGGCTGAGCAAACTGAGCGTTCTTGATGTTCGCTGTCTTAGGCTGAACGTTGTCCTTGTAACCTACATGAGCGTTGAGGTAGTCGAAGTTTGCCTGCTCTGCCTCCTGACTGCCGAGAGGCTTCATTACGAGAGCCTTCTCCTTTGAAGGACAAACATCGGCACAGTTGCCGCAGCCTGTACAGTCGAGGACTGAAACGCTGATGCCGAACTTGTACTCCTTGAACACTGCCTTGCCCTGCTGGAGTTTCAAGCCTGCAGGAACCTTTGCAGCCTCCTCGTCAGTGAGAAGGAACGGACGGATGGCAGCGTGAGGACATACGAATGCACAGTTGTTACACTGGATACAGTTGTCAGCCTGCCATTCAGGAACCTTCACGGCCACGCCACGCTTTTCGTATGCGGTTGTGCCGGCAGGGATGGTTCCGTCAACATATTCGTTGAATGTACTTACAGGAAGAGTGTCGCCTGCCTGAGCGTTCACTACGTCAGCGATATGCTTTACGAAATCAGGAGCGAGACGGTCCTTGTTAGGGTTCTCGAACTTAGCTGTGATGTCCTTCCAGTCAGCAGGAACCTCTACCTTTGTATACTCTCCACCTCTGTCTACGGCAGCATAGTTCATGTTCACGATGTGCTCGCCCTTCTTGCCGTAACTCTTCACGATGGCCTTCTTCATGTAGCCCACAGCCTCCTCGTAAGGGATGATGCCTGTGATCTTGAAGAATGCAGACTGAAGGATGGTGTTTGTACGTCCGCCGAGTCCGATCTCTGAAGCGATCTTTGTTGCGTTGATGATGTAAAGGGTGATGTTCTTCTTTCCAATCACAGCCTTTACATGGTCAGGGATTCTCTTGAGGGTCTCTTCCTCGTCCCAGAGGCTGTTGAGGAGGAGGGTACCGTTCTCCTTGATGCCCTTGAGCACGTCATACTTTGTAAGGTATGAAGGCACGTGGCAGGCAACGAAGTCAGGAGTACCTACAAGGTAAGGAGCCTTGATAGGGAGGTCTCCGAAACGGAGGTGAGAACAAGTGTATCCGCCTGACTTCTTAGAGTCATAGTCGAAATATGCCTGGCAGTATTTAGGAGTGTTGTCACCGATGATCTTGATGGTGTTCTTGTTCGCGCCCACAGTACCGTCAGAGCCAAGTCCGAAGAACTTGCACTCGGTGGTGCCGGGCTTCACGATAGAGAACTCCTCCTTCTGAGGGAGAGACTTGAAGGTCACATCGTCCACGATACCGATGGTGAATCCGTCCTTAGGCTCCGCCATCTCGAGGTTCTCGTAAACCGATACGATCTGTGCAGGAGTGGTGTCCTTTGAAGAAAGACCATAACGGCCGCCGATGACGAGAGGTGCATTCTCCACACCCTGGAAGAGGGTCTTTATGTCGAGGAAGAGAGGCTCTCCGAGCGATCCCGGCTCCTTTGTCCTGTCGAGGACTGCGATTCTCTTCACGCTCTTAGGTAGCGCCTTCATGAAATATTTAGCGGAGAAAGGTCTGTAGAGACGTACGATCATGAGTCCGACCTTCTTGCCCTGTGTCGCGAGATAGTCGATGGTCTCCTTGATGGTCTCTGTGACAGAGCCCATTGCCACGATAACGTTCTCAGCCTCAGGATCTCCGTAATAGTCGAACGGACGGTAATCGCGGCCTGTGAGTTCGCTGATCTCGCCCATGTAGCGTGCCACTACGTCGGGAACCGCATCATAATATTGGTTGCAGGCTTCGCGGGCCTGGAAATATACGTCTGCATTCTGTGCTGTGCCGCGGGTCACAGGAGCATCCGGCGAAAGTGCCTTGGCACGGAACCTTGCAAGTGACTTGGTGCTCACCAATCCCTTGAGAGCCTCCTCATCGATGAGTTCGATCTTCTGGATCTCGTGTGAAGTGCGGAATCCGTCGAAGAAATGGAGGAAAGGAATACTTGACTTGATGGTCGAAAGGTGTGCCACTGCAGCAAGGTCAAGAGCCTCCTGCACAGAGGCAGATGCGAGCATTGCATATCCTGTCTGACGGCATGCCATCACATCCTGATGGTCACCGAAGATAGAAAGCGCATGAGATGCGAGCGCACGTGCAGATACGTGGAACACTGTAGGAAGCATCTCACCGGCAATCTTGTACATGTTAGGAATCATCAGAAGAAGACCCTGCGATGCGGTGAAAGTGGTTGTAAGTGCTCCTGCCTGGAGAGAACCGTGTACGGCACCGGCTGCACCGCCCTCGCTCTGCATCTCTGTTACCTTTACCACCTCGCCGAAGAGGTTCTTCTTTCCCTGAGCAGCCCACTCGTCTACATATTCAGCCATTGTAGAAGAAGGCGTGATAGGGTAGATCGCTGCATGCTCACTGAATAGGTAAGCCATGTGCGCTGCTGCCCAGTTACCGTCACAAGTGACGAATCTTTTCTCTTTTGCCATGATTTGTTAAAGTTTATGTTGTATTTGTTTCTAAATATTTC
The DNA here is from genome assembly GCA_964645495.1 of uncultured Muribaculaceae bacterium. Taxonomy (GTDB): domain Bacteria; phylum Bacteroidota; class Bacteroidia; order Bacteroidales; family UBA932; genus Cryptobacteroides. The sequence continues at coordinate 1,812 of CAZYCJ010000045.1, read as the reverse complement.
AACCATAAGCCGTGTTCGGTCACGGTAAAAACAATATCGTACAAATTTACGCAAATTTGATGAAATACCGCGTAAATTTGTACGAAAATATTGTATATATCCCGTCTTTACTCTAAAGACTGGAATCCCTCGATGGTGACGGGTCCGGTAGCGATTTTTGCGACCAGTCCTTGGAGGACCTTTCCGGGGCCGAGTTCCACGAAATGTCCTGCTCCGTCTGCAATCATGTTCTTTACGCTCTGTGTCCATCTTACAGGCGAGGTCAACTGCGCAAGAAGGTTGGCCTTGATCTCTTCCGGGTCTGTTGACGGTCTTGCGGTAACATTCTGGTATACAGGGCATACGGGAGTTCTGAATACCGCTTTTTCGATGCCTTCTGCCAGTTCTGCCCGTGCCGGCTCCATAAGAGGGGAGTGGAATGCACCTCCGACCGGCAGCGGCAATGCACGTTTCGCGCCGGCTTCCTTCATCTTGATGCATGCGGCCTCGACTGCTTCCTTTTCTCCTGAAATCACGATCTGTCCGTCGCAGTTGTAGTTGGCGGCCACCACTGTGCCTTCGGTCTTCTCGCAGATCTGCTCTACCTTCTCGGTAGGAAGCGCTATGACCGCCGCCATCGTGCCGGGAACAATTTCGCACGCCTTCTGCATTGCCTTTGCACGGATAGATACGAGTCTGAGACCTTCCTCGAAATCCATTGCCCCGGCGGCTACAAGTGCGGAGAATTCCCCAAGTGAATGACCTGCTGCCATTTCGGGCGCGAAGTCAGGAAGGCATTTTGCCAGCAGGACAGAGTGCAGGAAAATGGCCGGCTGGGTCACCTTCGTCTGTTTCAGGTCATCTGCAGTGCCTTCGAACATGATGTCGGTGATGCGGAATCCTAGAATATCGTTTGCTCTTTCAAGCATTGTGCGAGCCTCTGCATTGCTTTCGTAGAGGTCTTTGGCCATTCCCGGGAATTGCGAGCCCTGGCCTGGGAATACGTATGCTTTCTTCATTACATTACTGGGTTTTAGTTTGCCACGTCACTTCGTTCCTCGCAACGGGGTTTCTGCAAATGTAGATAATTGCGAGGATGTTGCATAAAAATTTCGCCACATTGCGGAATAATCTCCGAATTTGTGGCGAAATATTCAAAATTGACTATCTTTGCAAAGATATCCGGCCCTATAGTTTAATGGATAGAATTTCAGATTCCGGTTCTGACGGTTGCGGTTCGATTCCGCATGGGGTCACTAGATATTAGTAATAAGGACGCCGACGACGCGGAATACATTTATGACGTCGTCGTAAGGCAGTTCAAAGTCAGGAAAGTCCTGCTGGTTTTCTGCAATGAATGTCAGGCCCGAGCCGTTGTCTACTATCTTTCTGAGGAACATTCCGCTTGACATCGTGTCCACAACGTATATTTCTCCGTTTATTATCGGAATATCTTTGGAAATCTTTCTGAGGGCGAGAAGATAACCTCGGCATATTCTCGGTGCCATCGCATCTCCCGGGCATGTTGCGAACATGTCATGTTTCTGGAAATGCGGGACGGGCGGGAGACGGTCGACGGATGAAGAATTCATGACGTATTCGTAGATGTTGATTTCCGGTGCCCTGAAAAGTCTTGCAGGTACTACCGGTATGTCATCTTCGTGATTGAGTTCCGGATGGTCTTCGAACATGCCGTCTGTGTGGGGGAATTCGTGTTGTGCTTCGAACATCGGTCCTTCTCCCGTAAGGAGCCAGTTGACCCTGAACCCGAAGGCACCGCTCCATTTTGCTGCGGAGTTTTTTCCAAATGGACGACCATTCAACTGGTTGCTG
>CAZYCJ010000044.1:0-15618 GCA_964645495.1 uncultured Muribaculaceae bacterium | reverse complement strand
AGCAGCAATCCCTTCAGATATTCTCCTTCCGGATGGTAGATGTTCACAGAGTGGTCACATGGCTGGTTGAGCCTGTCGAGAATCCTTACCTTGCGGCCGGTCTGTGCGGCTGCAGAGAACACTGCGAGGGCAAAAGCCTCCTTATCCACCACCTGAGAACAACTGTATGTGAATACGAAGCCCCCGGGAGCGACCTTAGCTATGGCAGCGGCATTGAGTCGCTGATATGCCCTCAAGGCGTTCTTTAGAGAGCCTCTGTGCTTAGCAAATGCCGGCGGATCGACAATCATGAGGTCGTATTTTCCTTCAGGAACATCACGAAGATAATCGATGGCATCGCAGCAAAGGCTTGTATGACGCGAAGGTTCGAAACCGTTCAACGCAACATTCCTGTCCACCATCAGCATCGCTTTCTTCGAGCTGTCGACCGAATCGACATGTAAGGCTCCGTTTGCTAAAGCATAGATTGAGAAGCCACCAGTGTAGCAAAAGAGATTCAGCACATTACGTCCGCGAGAAAGACTGCCGACCAGCGCCCTGTTCTCCCTCTGGTCAAGGAAGAATCCGGTCTTCTGACCCTCCGTCCAGTTCACAATGAACTTATGTCCGTTTTCGAGAACGGTCTGTTCATCATCCGAGAAATCCTCACGGCGATACATATATCCGTCTACAAGGTCAAGCCCAGCCTTGAAAGGCGCAGTTCCCGAACTCTTGTCATAGACTGCCTTCAGATTGTTGCCATAAATCTTCTGAAGCGCCTCCGTAATCTGCTTCTTCGCACGGAACATGCCCACTGAATGCGCCTGAAGCACGCATACACCGTCGTAATAATCGATTATAAGGCCCGGAAGGTTATCGCCTTCTCCGTGTACCAGGCGGTAGCAGTTGGTGGTGGAGATCCTCACGTCGCTTCGCTCCTCAGGATGACGGAAAGAGGGCTCATCAGGATGATGCAGACCACAAGCGACACGCACCTGAAGGGCGCGCGACAGAGCATCCTCCCAGAACTCCGGTCTCAACGCGCTTTCGTCAAAACTGAGGACACGGACCGCAATGGAACCGATCTGATAATGTCCATATGCAAGTACGCTTCCGTCCGATGAATGCACAGACACCATGTCTCCCTCCGCAGGATTGCCCTGAATCTCAGCAATCGCACCGGAAAACACCCATGGATGGAAACGGCGAAGGGACTCATCCCTGCCCCTCTTCAATATAATCTTTATCATAATATTCAACCAATTACACCAGATCAATCAAAGTATCACTGCTCGACAGAAGGAGTCTCGACAAGCGGATTCTTCTCCGAGCGCATCAACTTGAGATACATATCCCTGCACACCCATGCGTCCGTCGCGGCATATTTACACTGCGACTCCGACAGTTTGTCCGCCTCCCAGTTTGAGAGTTGCTGAGTCTTTGATATCCTGCATCCGAGAATGATGGCAGCCATCTTCTTGACACTCTTGTCACGAATCCCCCACTCCCATACTATCTTCTGCAGATCCACAAATGCCGCAGGCTTGAAATCACGATGCTTCTGCAGCCCCCTGATATCATCATGCACGGCAGCACCGACCTTTATGATCCTCTTATTAGCAAGCACATTGCACAGACGCCTGTGCATGCCCATCTTGTTCACACGGAAGAGAAAAGCCTTCTCCGGACCAGACAACTGAAGCAGAGCCACGCCGTAACGAGGCTGATTCTGAGTGAAACAGGGTCTGGTCTCGGTGTCGAAACCGATTATCTTCTGAGAACGCAAGTATGCAATCGCCCTGTTGAACTCGGCCCCCACCGAATCAATCACCTGAATCTTTCCGGGGAAAGACGCATATTCCAGTTTCTCTACCTCCTGAGGAGTTATACTTTCAATATACATAATCCACTATAAACCACTGAAACTCAATCCACTAAAAGAAAAGAAGTTCCCTATATTTAGGCAAAGGCCACATCTCGTCATCTATCAGCATCTCAAGATTGTCAGCACTATCGCGCACCTTATCCATCATAATCTTCACATCATGAGAATAGACCTTCGCCCTCTGAGCGATATCCTCGATCCTGTTGGCCTTCTTTCTCGCCTCCACCAACGCCTCCACATCAGCGGAAGCATCATTTATATATGACGAGATCTTACGAAGGGTCTCCACCTCAGACGCACACAACGCAAGGCCCTCCTCTCCGAAGATCTCCTTCATGCCCTTGATATTCTCGATCAATATGTTCTGATACTTCACCGCAGCAGGAATCACATGATTAAGGCACATATCCCCTATCACACGAGCCTCTATCTGCAGTTTCTTCACATAAGTCTCATTGAGGATCTCAAAACGGGCCTCGACCTCATTAGGAGCCAGGACTCCCAGCCTGCCGAACAGCTGCACTGTCTGATCCTCATGATAGACCTCATAGGCCTCCGGCACATTTCTGATGGCCCTCAGCCCTCTCGAAGCAGCCTCTTCTTCCCATTCCCTGCTGTAACCGTTACCCTCGAACATAATGTCCTTAGCCTCGGTAATGAAGCGACGCACGACAGCCATAACGGCCGACGATCTGTCCTCACCAGCCTCCTCCAGACGGCACACCGCTTCATGGAATTCGTTAAGACTCTCCGCGACGACACTGTTGAGCACGTATACCGAAGACGCCACATTCTGAGACGATCCCACGGCACGGAACTCGAAACGGTTTCCGGTGAATGCGAACGGAGAGGTACGGTTGCGGTCGGTGTTATCCGGGAATATCTCCGGAATGGAATTAACGATACGTATGGACTCCAGCCCCGAATCCGTAGTCTCCTTCGCGTCCTTCATGTTCATGATCGACTGGAAGACGCCATAAAGCGTCGACCCTGAAAATACTGACATCACTGCCGGAGGAGCCTCTCCCCCGCCGAGACGATAGGAATTGCTCAACGTCGCCACAGAAGTCATCAGCAGATAGTGATGTCTGTGTACGGCATGTATAACAGAGGCATAGAACGACAAGAAACGAAGGTTCTTCGTCGGAGTCGACCCCGGCGAGAGGAGGTTCACACCGGTATCAGTCATCATCGACCAGTTGCAATGCTTTCCGGAGCCGTTCACACCATCGAAAGGCTTCTCGTGGAATATGACCTTAAGGTGGTGTTTCTCAGCCACTTTCTGCATGATGATCATGAGCATCATGTTCTGATCGATGGCCTTTGTGGCCTCGCAGAATATCGGAGCACATTCAAACTGATTTGGAGCAACTTCGTTATGACGCGTATGAAGATGTATTCCGAGTTTGTATGCCTCCGTCTCGAAGTCCTTCATGAACGAACTCACACGGGAAGGGATGGCGCCGAAATAATGATCCTCAAGTTGCTGGTCTTTGGCTGATGTGTGACCGATGATGGTCCTTCCGCAAAGCATCAGGTCCGGACGAGCGTTGTAGAGCGATTCGTCAACGAGGAAATATTCCTGTTCGATGCCAAGATTGACCTTGACGGACGACACATTGGAGTCGAAAAGTCCCGCAACCCTCGTCGCAGCCTCGCTCAGTGCGTCAAGAGACTTCAGATTAGGCACCTTCGTGTCGAGAGCATCGCCCGTATAAGACACGAAAACCGATGGAATACAGAGAGTTCCATCCAGTACAAACACCGGAGACGAAGGATCCCAAGCCGAATAGCCTCTCGCCTCGAAAGTGTTGCGAAGGCCGCCGTTAGGGAAACTTGACGCATCAGGCTCCTGCTGGACAAGCGCACTGCCGCTGAATTTCTCGAATGCGATTCCCTCCTTGAAAGAGATGAACGCCTCATGCTTTTCGGCAGTAGAGTCAGTCAGAGGGTGGAACAGATGGGTATAATGTGTCGCTCCCATCTCAAGTGCCCAGTCCCTCATTCCGGACGCAATCTCGTCGGAAACGCTCCTGTCCAGTTTGGCGCCATATCGGACAGACGCAAGTACGGCCTCATACGCCTGCTGAGACATATATCCACGCATCTTGTCAAGGTCGAGAACATTCTGACCGAAATACTTGGATACAGGCCCATCCTCCGTATAAAACCGCCCGGTCTGATGAGACGCTGCCTCATTCAAAGCCCTTTCTCTAAATGTCGCCATAGGAAAAAATTTGTCAAGTCGGTCGCAAAGATAATAATTATCCTTATATTTGCGCCTCGAAAAAAAAAATGAATTAACCAAATCAAAACGACTTAATGGCTAAGATTTCAGAAAAAGCCCAGGCTATGCCTGCTTCAGCGATCAGAAAACTGGTACCATTGGCTGACGCCGCCAAGAAGCAGGGAGTAAAAGTATACCATCTCAACCTTGGTCAACCTGACATCAAATCCCCGGAATGCGCTCTTGACGCCGTCAGAACCTTTTCTCAGGAAAACGTATCTTACTCGCACTCGGCCGGTCTCATGGAACTCCGTAAAGGACTCGTCGAGAAATATTACAGAAAGATAGGCATCGATATCACGGTAGACGAACTCATCACAACGATAGCAGGCAGCGAAAGCGTCAACCTCGCCCTCGAAATCACCTGTAACCCAGGAGACGAAGTGATCGTCCTCGAGCCGTTCTACACGAACTACAACACATTCGCATTCATGAACGGCCTCACTCTCAAGGCCATACCGACGGATATCAGAAACGGCTTCCAGGTGCCCCCTATCGAGGAGTTCGAAAAGGCGATAACAGACAGGACCAAGGCGATCCTCGTATGCAACCCAGGCAACCCGACAGGCACGCAATACTCCAAGGAAAGCATGCTCGCCCTCGGAGATATCGCCCGCAGACACGACCTCTTCCTTCTTTCAGACGAGGTATACCGCGAATTCTGCTACACGGACGAGCCGCATTTCTCAGCGATGAATATTCCAGACCTCGACCGGAACGTGATACTGATCGACTCGGTTTCGAAAAGATACAACCTTTGCGGAGCACGCGTTGGATGTATTGTATCACACAACAAGGACGTGATGGCTGCTGCGATGAAATACGCACAGGCACGTCTCTGCCCTCCGGTACTCGGTCAGACAGCAGCGATCGGCGCGCTCGATACGCCGGACGAATATTTCGACGCTGTCAAGGAAGAATACATAAAGAGAAGGGACTTCATGATCGAAGGACTCAACAAGATGGAAGGCGTGTTCACTCCGCTTCCTATGGGAGCGTTCTACACCATAGCGGAACTTCCTGTCGACGACACCGAAAACTTCTCAAGATGGATGCTGGAAACATTCCGCATCGACAACGAGACCACCATGGTGACTCCGGCAGCATCCTTCTACAAGACACCGGGAAAAGGAAAGAATCACGCACGAATAGCCTATGTTCTGGAGATCGATGAAATGAAGAAGGCCCTCCATATCCTCGAAGAAGGTCTCAAGGCCTATCCGGGCAGGACAATATAGAAAAAAACAACCCCAAATATCGTAAAACACAAATGTTATACACCTTAACATTTGTGTTTTATTTATTAATATCCAATTGATTCAAAATAGCGGGTATCAAAAGAGAATATACAAATTCTTCTTCCATGAAATGCGTACCCTCATAGACCGAAAACGAGTCTCCGAAGTACTTTTTCCATGTCCTTATGCTCACTATGCCGCTGCGACGATAGTGGTCACGGCTGCCGAAGAAGGCATGGAAATAATCTTCGCTTCCGGACTTGATCGAATTCGCAAGAGCAGTCACACGATGTGCCGGATATTTACGAAGGGTACTGAAAGTGAAATGCAAAGACTGGCGGTCTCCCTCCCTCGGACGGTAGATGCGGTCGAAGATCCATGTAACACCAGGTATGAGCGTCAGCCACGCCAGAACAGAAAAATACACCGGCGTGTTCAGAGCAGGCGAAACGAAGAGATGAGGCACACCTCTCACCCTTATCGCATGAAGTGAACCAAGTGACTCCCCTATTACAAGCGATGGCTTCAGTTCATCGACCCATGACAGTATCTGTACCGCAGCGACTTCAGGATCAAAATCATATGTCCTGGCCACCACATTGACACCGTATGGAAAAAGATTCTCATGCAGAATCGAGGGAATCCGCGAATCTGCACCACCACCCATACCATGTATATACAGTACATTCACCATATCACTGGCAAAGTTACATATTTTTGTTATCTTTGCGGAATATGCGTGCATATAAGTAACTAAACAAATATCATTATGAAAATCAGATTTATCCTCTCAGCAGCGGCATGCATGTTCATCGCCGCTTCCGCATCTGCCCAGCAGAAGCCTGAGCCTAAGAGCCCTGAGTATGAATTCACTGTGGTGAAGGAAGTTCCTGTGACTTCTATCAAGAACCAGTACCGTTCAGGTACTTGCTGGTGTTATTCTGCACTCTCATTCATCGAATCCGAGATCCTCAGGACAAAAGGACAGGAAGTGGACCTTTCGGAAATGTTCGTTGTAGGAAAGTCATATCATGACAGAGCGGTCAAGTATGTCAGACTTGACGGACATCTGAACTTTGCAGCAGGAAGTTCGTTCGGCGATGTTCTCCATGTGATCGACGACTACGGCATCATCCCTCAGGATGTATATTCAGGTTTCAACTACGGAACAGAAATGCCTGAGCAGGCAGAACTTGACGCTGCTCTCAAGGGATACGTGGACGGAATCTGCAAGAACCCTAACAGAAAACTCACCACTGCATGGATCGACGGCTTCGACGGCATTCTCAATGCTTATTTCGGAGAGGTTCCTGCAACATTTACCGTAGAGGGAGTCGAATACACTCCTGAATCATACAGAGACCACCTCGGAATCAACTATGACGACTATGTGAACATTACGTCATTCACCCACCATCCGTTCTACGAGCCTTTCATCATCGAGGTTTGCGACAACTGGAGATGGGATAGTGCATACAACCTTCCTATGGACGAAATGATGGAAGTGATGTACAACGCCATCGACAACGGTTACACAATCGCATGGGGATCGGATGTAAGCGAGAAGGGTTTCACACGCGACGGTCTTGCAGTTATGCCTGTGGAAGAGAAGAAGGTTGCTGCCGGATCTGACCAGGAACGCTGGGTAGGAAAGTCTGCTGACCAGCCAGCAGAGGAAGTCAAGGCAGAACTTCCGAAGGAAATGGAGATCACACAGGAAATGCGTCAGGATGGTTACGACCGCAAGACCACTACTGATGACCACGGAATGCACATCTACGGTCTGGCAAAGGACCAGAACGGTACCAACTACTTCATGGTTAAGAACTCATGGGGAGAGACCGGCAAATACAAAGGCGTATGGTACGCATCTGATGCATTTGTCCGCTACAAGACCATGAACATCGTAGTTCACAAGGACGCGCTTCCAAAGCATATAGCAAAGAAACTCGGCATCAAATAGTCTTGCAGACATGCATATAACCAAGCATATACCTAACACTATCACATCCATGAACCTCCTCTGCGGGGCTCTGGGTGTGATTTTCACTTTCCAGGGTGCGCTTGACATTGCGTTCTATCTGATGCTTGCAGCGGCTGTATGTGACTTCCTTGACGGCTTTGCCGCAAGAATGCTGAACGCATACTCCCCCATGGGAAAGGAACTGGATTCATTGGCGGATGTGGTCAGTTTCGGTCTTCTGCCGTCACTGATGCTCCATAGAAGACTTATCGAAGGCGGTGTAACAGGCTTCGTTGCATACATTCCTCTGGTAATCTGCATCTTCTCAGCCCTCCGCCTTGCGAAGTTCAATGTGGACGACAGACAGAGCGAGACTTTCCTCGGTCTTCCAACCCCTGCATGCGCGTTGTGGTGCGGTTCATTGATCTATGCCGCAGACCACGGCGTGATGTCAATGGCGAACATGCTTCATGATACATATCTGATTCCAGTGGCATCCGTAATTCTGGCCCTGCTTCTTGTATGCGAGATTCCGATGTTCTCCTTCAAGTTCAAGAAGGGCTCTGCAAGCAACGGGAGAAGGCTGATTTTCGTAGCAATCGTGGCAGTATTTGCCATAGCAGTCCTCATCCTGAAGATCAACTGGGCATATATCGTACTGCTCGCATTCACGCTGTACATCATCTGGAATCTTATCTCCGCCCTCCTCTCTATGGGTAAAACGAAATAATACATCCTGCAATAATAGACAGGTAGAGTAATAAGTATAAAGCAACCCGTCTGTTTCTAGCGACATTGGCTCCCGAAAAGGGAGGGGACCCACGGAGTGGGGAGGATCGCAGGAAACAGACGGGTTGCTTTATATCTGCCTGTTAGTAGTTTGTAGGGTGAATCATGAAGTAACTCTTTGCATGCTTGCACACAGGGCAGAGTTCAGGAGCCCTTTTACCGATCACGATGTGACCGCAATTAGAGCACTCCCACATCATGTCCTCGTCACGTGAAAACACAAGGCCACCCTGAACATTAGCAAGGAGTTTGCGATAACGCTCCTCGTGCATCTTCTCGATCGCAGCAACCTTATCGAAAAGGATTGCAATCTCCTCAAAGCCTTCCTCACGAGCATCTACGGCAAAACCTGCATACATATCAGTCCATTCGTAGTTCTCGCCCTCAGCAGCATCAAGAAGGTTTACGTCAGTGCACGGGATCTCACCTCCGTGAAGAAGCTTGAACCAGATCTTTGCATGCTCCTTCTCATTGTTTGCAGTCTCCTCGAAAAGTTTCGCGATCTGTACATATCCGTCCTTCTTTGCCTTAGAAGCATAGTAAGTGTACTTGTTGCGAGCCTGAGACTCGCCAGAGAAAGCGGCCTGAAGATTGGCCTCAGTCTTTGTTCCTTTCAAATCTTTCATAATCTCATTATTTAGTTATATAATCCAAATGATCCGGGACTACATTGCCAAAATCAGACAAATATAACAAAGTTTTCCGAGAAAATGCATTATTCTTCCTTCGGTTGTCTCTTGATCTTGTACCCGATGGCGGCTATTATTATAGACATCATCGGGGATATGATGTTGAAAAAGCAATATGGCAAATATGTAAGAGTACTCACTTTCAACACCGTTGCCTGAGTCATACCACAGGAGTTCCATGGTATGAGGACTGACACGACTGTGGCAGAATCCTCTACAGAACGGCTCAGGAGCTTGCTTTCATAGCGTCTCTCCTGATAGAGTTTCTTGTACAGACTGCTCGTAAGAAGGATGGAAAGATACTGGTCTCCCGTGATCATATTGGCAAAGATACCCGTAGCGACTGTTGACGCCACCATCGTCACCCTTCTCTTCACGAAACGAACTAGCGCATCAGTAAGACTCTGCAGCATTCCGCTTCCGACAAGCGTACCTCCGAATGTACTTGCGGCAATGATCAGGAACACCGTGTTCAGCATACCTGTCATTCCACGCGTGGAAGTCAGATTGTTCAGAACCTCGTTTCCTGTGTCGATGGAGGTCGACCCATAGAAAGTGATGAACAGACCTTTGAAGCCGTCAATGAATGAAAGGCTCGATGCATGATCAGGTGCAGCCCCTGTCGCTATGCTTCCTATTATATGCGGCTGGAAGAACAATCCTGCAATTCCGGCGACTGATGCAGCAATAAACAGTGTCGCGATGGCAGAAACCTTCTTTGCAATCAGAAGAGCAGTAAGAACAGGCACCGCCAAAAGCCACGGCGAGATGTTGTATGTAGCCTTCAGATCCTGCGAAAAATCAGCTGTCTGCGCCGCTGAAGGTGCGTCATGCACGATGCTGGCCACAAGAAAGATGACCAGAGTGATGATGAACGAAGGCACCGTAGTCACCATCATGAACCTGATATGTGTGAACAGAGGAGTTCCTGAAGACGAGGAGGCAAGAACCGTCGTATCAGACAAAGGAGACACCTTGTCACCGAAATATGCACCGGAAATGATCGCTCCTGCAATCCACCCGGGTTCATATCCCTGAGCGGTACCGATTCCGACGAGAGCGACTCCGATCGTAGCGATAGTAGTCCACGAACTACCTGTCATCACTGCAATTACAGCACTTATGACACATGATGCGAAGAGGAAAATACCCGGAAATATGACCTTCATCCCATAATAGATCATCGTAGGAACGACTCCACTTACCATCCACGAACCTGCCACCGCACCTATAAGCAGCAATATCACTATGGATGTTCCGACGGAGGTGATGTTGTCAAGAATGGCTTCCTCAAATGTCTTCCATGGAATCTTATACAGGACCATCGCAAGAAGGACAGTCACTCCGGCGGCAAACATCAGAGCCACCTGACTGGCACCGGAAAGAGCATCGGCTCCAAAAACATAGATAACGACCGACAATACAGCGACAAGCACCACGAACGGTATCAGGGATACTCCCCATGAGGGGGTCTCCCCTCTTCTGAAAATCTTCATTTTACACCAACTACTGAAATCATTTGCAAAGATAGTATAAAAAGTACACAAAAAAAGGCTGTCCCGCAAGGAACAGCCCATATTGTATAATCTTGTGTCAGACTACTTTGCGATAACGCGAGCCATCTCGAGCACCTTGTTTGAGTAACCCCACTCGTTGTCATACCATGAAACAACCTTAGCGAAGTTAGCGTCGAGGCTGATACCAGCCTTAGCGTCGAAGATAGAAGTGTTAGAGCAACCGCGGAAGTCAGTTGAAACAACTGCATCCTCAGTGTAGCCAAGGATACCCTTGAGTTCGCCCTCTGAAGCCTCCTTCATTGCAGCGCAGATCTCAGCCATAGTAGCCTCCTTCTCGAGAACTACAGTAAGGTCAACAACTGAAACGTCAGAAGTAGGGACACGGAATGCCATACCTGTGAGTTTGCCGTTGAGAACAGGGAGAACCTTACCAACTGCCTTTGCAGCACCTGTTGATGAAGGGATGATGTTCTCGAGGATACCGCGGCCACCTCTCCAGTCCTTGCGTGAAGGACCGTCTACAGTCTTCTGAGTAGCTGTAGCAGCGTGAACTGTAGTCATTAGACCCTTTACGATACCGAACTTGTCGTTAAGCACCTTAGCGATAGGAGCAAGACAGTTGGTAGTGCAAGATGCGTTTGAGATGATGTCCTGGCCAGCGTAAGTCTCGTGGTTGACACCGTATACGAACATTGGAGTAGCATCCTTTGAAGGTGCAGACATGATAACCTTCTTTGCACCTGCCTGGATGTGCTTGCGAGCCTTCTCGTCCTCAAGGAAGAGACCAGTTGACTCAACAACTACATCAGCGCCTACCTCGTTCCACTTGAGGTTAGCCGGATCCATCTCTGCTGTGAGGCGGATCTTGTTGCCGTTGACTACGAGAGCACCGTCCTCAACTGCAACTGTACCCTTGAACTGACCGTGAACTGAGTCATATTTGAGCATGTATGCAAGATACTCTGGCTCAAGAAGGTCATTGATACCTACGATCTGAATGTCGTTTGAGAAATTCTCAACAGCAGCACGGAAAACCATGCGGCCGATACGGCCGAAACCGTTAATACCTACTTTAATCATTGTCTTTTAAAAATTAAATATGTAATGTTAAACTTTAACTGTAACTTTACCCGGAAGACACGCTTCCACAAAATCGAGGCAAATTTAGGAAATTTTATGGATATATTATCTATCTTTGTAAGAAAATTACAGGAATAATGCGCATACTTATCACAAACGACGACGGCTTTGAAGCCAAAGGCCTGAAGGTATTGGTGGAAATAATGAAACAGTACGGAGAAGTCACCGTCATAGCCCCGAAAAAGCATCAGTCAGGAATGTCAATGGCAGTCTCCCTGGGCTTCAAGCAGATTGCCCACAAGGATCTCGGAAACGGATGGCACTATGTTGACGCCACACCTGCGAGTTGCGTCAAGTTCGGTCTGAATACAATGTTCCTGGACAATTTCCCAGATGTCGTCGTATCAGGTATCAACCACGGTTCTAACGCAGCCACAGCATCTTGCTACTCAGGTACTTTAGGCGCGGCAATGGAAGGAGCGCTCAATGGCATTCCGGCCATCGGAGTCTCTCTTGACACCCTCCACCCCGACGCTGATTTCAGCGGAGTGGCCAAATATTTCGGAGAGATTTTCGAAAGGCTCATGAAGGAGTGGCCGGCAAAGCACGGCGTATATTATAATGTCAATTTCCCGGACATACCTGCCTCAGAAATAAAGGGAGTTCGTGTCGGCGTACAGGGAATGGGACGATGGATCAGAGAGTTCAAGGAGTGGGATCTTTCACACTATGCAAAGTACGGCATCACACCTGAACTTCTCGGACAGAGTTCCACTCCGACGCTCGAAGATGGCGAAGACCTTTACATGATGGTCGGCGAATTCCAGGACGATCCTCGCAACCTTGAAAACGCAGACCACAGGTTAGTCTCGGACGGATACATCTCCGTCGTCGCCCACAATATCGACTGCACCGACTACGAAGAAACAGTATCTCTTAAAAAGAAATTCCTATGAGGTACTACATCATAGCCGGAGAAGCATCCGGTGACCTCCACGGTTCCAACCTCATGAAAGGCATCTATGCCGAAGATCCTGCCGCAGAAATCCGTTTCTGGGGCGGGGACATGATGGAATCTGTCTGGAACCGCAATGCATCAGACGGTTCTGGTCTTGTACGTCACTATAAGGAAGGAGCGGTCATGGGATTTGTGGAAGTGCTGGCCAAGGCCGGACGCCTCCTGAAGAATGTAGACTTCTGCAAGAAAGACATCCTCGCATGGAACCCTGACGTCGTCATCCTCATCGACTACCCCGGCTTCAACTTCAAGATCACCGAGTTCGCCCACAAGGCCGGATTCAAAGTCTTCTACTACATCGCACCGAAAGTCTGGGCATCCCGTGAAGGCCGCATAAAGAAACTCAAGGCCTATGTAGACAGGCTTTTCATCGTCTTCCCGTTCGAAATCCCCTACTTCACCAAGAAAGGTGTTCCCTTCATCTACAAAGGCAACCCTCTGGTTGACGCAGTGGACGGTTCCCAGGCAATGAACGAGACGCGCGAAGACTTCCTCCACAGGGCAGGACTGGACACCAGACCGCACATCGCCATGCTCGCAGGCTCACGTAAGGCCGAAATCAGCACCATGATGCCTGTCCTCACCGATTTTGCCGCCAGGATGCATGCACTACCGCAATACAAGGACCATCAGTTCATCATCGCAGGCGCCCCTGCAAGATCGGAGAAAGACTACGTCGAATGGCTCAACGACGAGAACCGCGGATACATCAGACTCCTTTTCGGTGAGACCCAATCCATCATCCGCCACGCTGAAGCCGCAGTAGTGAATTCCGGCACCGCCTCCCTCGAAACAGCCCTTTTCAACACACCTCAGGTCGTGGGATACATCACCAATCCCCTCACCTACTGGGTCGCGAAGAAAATCGTCAAAATCAAATACATAAGCCTCGGCAACCTCATAATCGACCGTCTTGTCTTCAAGGAATTCATCCAGCACGACTGCAACCCAGAGGCCCTGGTCACAGAAATCCGAGACCTGATAGAGAACAAAGACCGCAGGGAAAAGATGTTCAAGGACTACGCAGACATCCGCTCCGCCCTCGGCGGCTCCGGCGCCTCCGCCGCCGTCGCCCGCGCAATGCTCGACGAACTCAAATAAAATGGCCTCCAGACAATCTGAAGGCCATAATATTTACAATACGGGTCATTTTCCTACAAACTGCCTTGAATGATGTTGTTGTCGGCTGAGACGTTGCGGATCTCAGGACTTCCGTAATAGGTCAGTTTGCAGGCACGGTCTACATCGATCTGAAGGACTTCAGCCACATTCACCTTTGCCTTGCTGGCGCCGCTGAGCTCCACGAAAGCAGACTTCACGGCATAATCCTTTGCATTTATGTCACACGCACCAGAGCCTTCGAGTTCAAAAGTGTCTCCTGTACCGGACATCCTGAGGTTTGCGGCACCAGAACACTCGAGACTGCAATTATCGTAATTTCCTTCCAATGAAAACTTTGAAGCTCCACTCAGTTCTCCGTCCATAGTCGTACCGCTGCCAGTCAAGGTCACAGATGCGGCTCCACTGAGGTCTAGATCCACAACCGGAAAATCACCTGTAACGTATGCCTTTGTCGCACCGCTTGCGTCAAGCGAAAGGCTTCTGCCGTTTACTGTGAACTGCCCCCCGACACGTGATGCTCCTGACAGATCCATTTCAAGATTCTTTGCAGTGAAAGAGCCATCAAATGATATCGAAGAGGCTCCGGAAAGATCTATCTCACTGATATAGTCCATTTCAAGATATACCCTCACATGAGGATGATTGTTGTTACGGATCTTGCGTGGCAGTTCATCCATAGAAAGATACAGTTTAGATTCGAAGGAGGAATACGTTACCCTCATATACTCCTCATACTCAGAATCATAAATCACTTCAACGCTTTTCGATGCGCCTTCAGTCACATGGATCTCATATGTGAAACCGGCATCTATTCCAGCGATGTCACCGAATTTATAAGACTTCGACCTTTCTTCTGCAGAAGTTCCTGCAACAAAAGCAAGCGATAACGCCAGCAGCATAAAGAACTTTTTCATAATAAGATATTTATAATTCCTTGATTTCATTTTCATAATATTGCCTGACCCTTTCGAGGGCTTCCGCCTTCCTGCCGTAATATTCCTTCAACACTTCCCTCCTCTCCACATCTGACATTTCGTCAGGAAGAAGCGATGCCAGCGGAATGGCCTCAGACATGATCGAACGCAACGTATTTCCGACAGACTCTACGTCCTGAGGAAAATTAGTCTCCACCAGAGCCATGATCTCAATCTCACTTCGTGTCATCTCCAGCATCATCCTTTCAAGGCCGGCAGTATCATTGCCGCGATATACACCCGACACCGCAAACACGGCAGCCAATATTGCAGCCGCACCAGTCCAAATCCACATACGCTTGTTTTTCAAACGCGCAGCCTTTACCAGGAACCTTTCACGGCTCCCCACAGGTACAGGCACATCATCGAACTCTGCCCTGTTTTCAAGAATATATCTTTTCAAATCATCCATAAATCCTGCCCCCAAGTTTGTCCGCAAGCTTCCGCCTGCCTCTCATATAAAGTGTCCTGATGGTACTTTCCTTTGTCTGCGTTATCTGCGAAATTTCCTGATAATCATACCCTTCGAAAAGATGAAGCGTAAGTACAAGCCGGTACTGGTCCGGAAGCGAAGCCATAGCCTCCTTGATTTTTGCAACGCTATACTCCACCTCATCCGTCCTGACATCAGGCTCATATAAACAATCCTGCTCCGCATACCGTTCCAGAAAATCCATATAGCTATGCCTTTTCCTAAGTCTGTCGATAGACTTCCTTATACATACACTTGAAAGCCATTTCGACACATCGTTTATCTCATCTCTACGGCTGATTTCATGATATTGCAGAAGCGTATCATGCATGACCTCTTCGGCATCCGCCCCCTCACCCAGAATCCGCAGGCTCAAATTGTAGAGCCTCCCGGAATGGGCATCATAAACCCTTCGTATATCTGTATCATGATTCATCTGTCAAGTTTCAAGTCCGTTTCCACATATAAGACGCGTTCCAAAACCGTTTGTTGCAAATTTCGTCAAAATAAAACGTAAAACGCAAACACCTGTCCGCCATCGGTTTACAGAAAGTGCGTGCCTCCAACGGGGAGCACGCACCTTGCGTATGTAATTGACATCAAGA